>NZ_JBHVJT010000059.1:0-61334 GCF_042798815.1 Kitasatospora sp. NPDC057738
CTTCAAAACGAACGGCAGCGCCCCGCCTGCCCCCCCAACGCCCGCCTCCATGCTTTTCCCCCCGGGCAGACCTAAGGAGGCCCCCCTCCGCCCGCCCCCGGCCGGTCCGGCGGGCGGCACGGCGGGTGCGGCGGGCACGGCCTGCACCGTCGCCGACCGGATCGCCGTCCGGCCGGGGCGCGGCGCCCTGGTGCGCGCCCTGTCGGGCGCCGGCGCCGGTGGCACCGAGTACCTGGTCACCGAGGCCGGGGTGCGCTACCCGCTGCCCTCGGCGGCGGTCGTCAAGCAGCTCGGCTACGGCGGCGCGACGCCGGTCGCCGTCCCGGCCGCGGTGGTGGCCCTGCTGCCGGCCGGCCCGAGCCTCGACCCGGCGGCCCTGGCGGACGCCGCGGCCTCGGGCGCGCCCACCGTCGCTGCGGTCACCCCAGGGGTTCCCGGAACCGCCGGCGTGCCCGTCGCGGGCGTTGCGCTCGACGCCGCCGTGTCCGCCGCCACGACGGCGACCTGCGGCTGAACCGCCGGTCGTGGCGGTCCCGTTGAGTCGATCAGAGCCGCGCGCGACCGGCGCGCGGAGAGAAAGGAGCACCTGGTGAGCACGCCGGCGAACTTGAACAAACAGGACGAGGCGATCCGCAAGGCGCTGTCCGACATCGAGCAGCAGATCGAGGGCATGATCACCGCCGGCCGCACGGTCGAGCGGATCAAGCAGGAACTGGCCAGCGGATACATCTCCGGGGCCAGCTCGACCTTCCAGCAGAAGGTCGAGGACTGGATGACGCGCTACCACACGGTCATCGGCGCGTTCGAGCGCTTCGCGGAGTCCACCAAGGTCGCCGACCAGGTCCTCAGCCACGCCGAGGAAGAGGCCCGGCTGCACGCGGCCGACGGCATCGTCGACGCGCTGAACGGCGCCTGACGGCGCGCCACGGAGAGGAAGGGAACGAGCACATGTCGATGGACAACTTCGGGAGCATCCAGCTCCACCACGAGACCGTCGCCCAGGCGGCGAGCGAGCTGGGCCAGGCGGGCCAGCTGATGGACGACGCCCTGTGGGAGGTGGAGCGGAAGCTCAACTCCCTGACCGAGAGCGGAAACTTCCAGGGTGCCGCGGCCGACGCCTTCACGGAGTTCAAGCAGGCCGTGACGGCCAACGCCGGACAGATGAACCAGGACATCATCGCCGCCGGCGGGAAGCTCACCAACATGCACCACATCATGAACGAGGCCGACCAGAGCGCGCGCAAGCAGTTCGGCTAGTCGAGAGGGCGGAGGCGCTCCCCATGGGTGAAACCACGATCAAGGTCTCGACCAGCGGCCTCAAGGCGTTCGCCACGAATCTGGAGACCTTCCGGATCGACCTCGGCACGGAGGCGAACGCGGTGCAGACCTGTCCGCCCGTGCTGCCGGGCAACACCAGTGTGCTGGAGATCCAGACGCTGAAGACCGGCGTCGACGCCTTCATGGGCAGTGTGAAGGACGCACTGACCACGATCCAGACCGAGGCCAAGCACACCAAGCTGGATCTGGAGATGGCCGGCGTCATGTTCGCGGACGGCGAGGACCACAGCCTGACGGAGGCGGAGACGATGGAGCTCTTCAAGGACGTCCTGGGCGGCGGCACTCCCAAGCCCCCGACCAGCACCGGCTGAGCGCTCCCCGGTCGTCGGGCGGACCATCCGTCCGGCGGCCGGACCGACACCCGTTCCGTTCCCGCTCCGCCCCGTGTGCCTCCGGGAGGAAGTCATGGCAGAAACAGCACCGAAGCACTATCCGTGGGAAGACGGCCTGACGGCGTTCGCGGCCTCGACGCAGAGTTCGATCACGAGCCGGGACACGGTGATCGGCAAACCGTGGATCACCGGGATCCGGGTCAGCAGCACCCTCAAGTCGACGAACGACGCACTGAAGCCGTACAAGAAGGACGAGGGCCAGGCCGGCTTCGACATGTGGGCCGAGTGGGTCTACCCGAAGGGCGACGACACCTACGAGTGGAGCACGATCGTCGGCGTCACGGTCGACTGGAACTTCTGGCAGCTCCAGCCGCCCGCCGGCGACACCGACACCCCGCTCGGGCACTTCGGGCACGCCGCGGACAACATCCTCGGACCGCTGATCTGGGGCAACGGCTACAACGACCGCACCAGCGCCCCGAGTTTCGAACAGGCGGCGACGGTCATCTCGGCCGTCAACACCTGGGTCAAGGAACAGCAGGGGATCGTCCAGGGCTGGGCCGACGGCGTCGAGGGTGCCGGCAGCGAGTTCCAGGGCAGCGCGGCGGGCCGGTTCAAGGAAGTCCTCATCGGGCTGCGGAACCAGCTCATCCAGGTGCACGTCGAGCTCGGCGACGACGCCGACGCCAAGGCGAAGTGCCTGCGCGAGACCGCGGAGGCGCTGCGCGCCGCGTACAAGGGGCTGTACAGCGGCTACGCCGCCTGGCGGGCGGTCCCGAAGGACCGACTCGAGTCGGGGACGCTCTGGAAGCTCAAGAACGACGACGAGGTGGTGTCGTTCTCCTGGCCCTCCGAGTGCGTCCACTCGGCCTTCGGCGCGGCCACGGCCTACGTGACGCCGACGATGACCAAGAACAGCGACGGAACGCGCACCTTCAAGTTCGCGGCCACCGGAGCGGCTCCGTCGCCGGACGACAAGGAAGCCCTGAAGGCGTGGATCGACGAGATCTCCAAGAAGATCTGGACCTCGTGGATCGAGATCGTCCTGGACAAGCAGGCGACCGAGGTGATGGCCGCCTTCAAGACGGCGTACGCGCACGCCGCCGCCGTCCTCCAGAAGCTCGAACCCCCGCAGAAGTGGCTGCCGGCCGACAAGCCGCCGACCCAGGAGGGCCCCAAGCCGCCGCCCGGCACCGGCGGCGCGGGTGACGGCGGCGCGGGCGGTGGCGCGGGCGGCGGTGCGGGCGGTGGCGGCACCGGCGGGATCGGTGACAACAAGGACAAGAAGGGACCCGGGGGCGGCTCCGGCACGGGCAAGATCCCGCCCCCACCGCCCACCACGGTGCCCGGGAACCCCGGCGGCACCGGTGGCAACAAGGGCCCCGGTGGCGGCCAGTCGACGCTGCTGGACGGCAAGGGGAAGCCGGTCCTCGGCAAGGACGGCAACCCGATCACCGTGCCGCCCGGCAGCACCGTCAACGGCAAGGGCGAGGTGATCGGCCCGGACGGCAAGCCGGTGCTCGGCAAGGACGGCAAGCCGATCATCGTTCCCCCGGGGACGACGGTCAGCCAGCCGACCACCGTGCCGGGCACCGGTAGCACGACCGGCGGGGGCGCGTTCAAGGTGCCGGTCGGTTCCAAGCGGAACGACGACGGCACCGTCACCGGCCCGGACGGCAACCTGCTGAAGGACGCCAACGGCAACACGGTCGTGCTCGGCAAGGACGACACGATCGACAAGGACGGCATCGTCCGGGGGTCGGACGGCAGGCCGGTCTCCCAGTTCGAGCAGCTGATGAACGACCAGGCGCACGCCATCATCGCCGGCCGTCCCGGCACCGGCGTCAGCTACCCCGGCGGAGGGATCTCCACCGGAAGCAACTGGACCGGGCTGCCGTCGTTCGGCGGGATCTCCACCGGGACCGGGACGGGTGGCATCACCACCTCGTTCAAGGGCGGCTCGGACCTGGCGGGCCAGTCGTTCGGCGGCTCGGGCGGCCGCAGTGGCATCGGCGGCATCGGCGCGTCCGGCCCGCCGACCATCGGCATCGGCGGCCGGTCGGCGGTGATGGGCGACGCGGCCAAGGTCGCCGAACTCGCCGCCGAGGCGCAGGCCGGCCGCTCCGCCGCGGGACGGGCCGCGACGGCCGCCGCCGAGGAGTCCCAGCTGATGGGCCGGGGCATCTCGACCACGGGCGGCACCGGCGGCATGGGCGGCCCGATGATGCCGCCGATGGGTGCCGGGGCCGGTGCCGGGGCGGCCGGCGGCCAGGGCGAGAAGGAGCGCCAGCGCACCACCTGGCTGTCCGAGGACGAGGAGGTCTGGGGCACCGACTCCGGTGCGGTGACGGGCGTCATCGGCCGCTGATCGGGGCGCTCGCGGCCGGAGTCGAACCGGGCGGGCGGGCGCAGCCGTAGAGAGGACCGTACGACCCCATGGACCGGTGGGGGTCGGGGCCGGAACCCCCCGGGCCCGGGAGGAACCCCCGGGAGAGAAGGGGGGGGGGGGGGGGGGGTTCCCTCCCCCTTCCTTTAGAAACCACGCCGGCCCCCGGGGCGAAAAAGGGTGTTTGGGCCCTGGGGAGGGAACCCCTTCCGGGTCCCCGAGCCCGTTCGCGTGCCGCCGCACCGACGCCGAGGAACGACACGGAGGAACGACGAGCGGTACGACAGGACGAGCGGCACGGCAGGACCAACGGCACGAAAAAGTGCCGGGCCCCCCGACGAAAGGGCCCGGCACGAAGCGGAGCCGGGCCCGCCGACGAACGGGCCCGGCCAGCGGTCACTCCCCGGTCTCGGGGGTGACGACCAGGTGCTCGGCGAGGAACCAGACCTGGGCCTCACCGGTGCGGATGATCTGGGAGACCAGCAGGTCCTGGGTGCCGTCGTCACCGAGCTCGGCCGTGCGGCCGGCGGCGTCCCGGACATCGGCGAGGACGGTCTCGTGCGCGTCGAGAAGCCGCGAGAGCATCGATCGCACCCCCTCGATGCCGTCCGGCGGACGCGGAACGCCCGTGATCTGCGCGGCGTGACGGAGGTCGCCCACCGCGACGCCGCCGAGGCTCTGCACCCGCTCGGCGAGCGCGTCGACCAGCTCCAGCTGCTCCTGGGCGTGCTTGTCGAAGAGCAGGTGCAGCTGGTACGCGGTCGGCCCGCGCATGCCCCAGTGGTACTTCTTGTACAGCCCGTACAGGAACTGGGTGTCCGCGAGGACCCGGTTGAGCCGCTGGCACGAGTACTGCCGGGCGTCGTGGGAGAGCGCGATCGGCAGCTGGGTGACGGTGCCGAACTCCTGGATCTCGGGACCGTGCTGGTGGAGGCGCGGCTGGCTGCTCATGGTGCTCCTGCTTCGTGCGGGGTCGGTGACATCTGCGGCCATCAGGCTAGGAACGCGCGGGCCGGGCGCCTGTTCCGACCGCGCACTGCTCGCGGTCGGTCAGCGCACCGGGTACGGAAGTCGGGCCGCTGTCCCCGTCGGCTCCACCGGTGCGCCCGGTCGTAGCACTCTCGGACGATTCGGGGTGCTCTCGGAGTCAACCGGCCCCCGGCCACCGCGCCTAGCGTGGAACCCGTCGCAGCCGAGCACCGCAGTAAGAGGCTGCCGCGAGCAGCTGCCGCACGAAAGGGAAAACCCATGCCGTACATCACCGTTGGCCAGGAGAACTCCGCCTCCATCGACCTCTACTACGAGGACCACGGCACCGGGCAGCCGGTCGTCCTCATCCACGGATTCCCGCTGAACGGCAAGTCCTGGGAGCGCCAGAGCGCCGCCCTGCTGGAGGCCGGCTACCGGGTCATCACCTACGACCGCCGCGGCTTCGGCCAGTCCTCGCAGCCCACCACCGGCTACGACTACGACACCTTCACCGCCGACCTCCACACCGTGCTGGAGACCCTCGACCTGCGCGACGCCGTCCTGGTCGGCTTCTCCATGGGCACCGGCGAGACCGCCCGCTACGTGGGCACCTACGGCACCGAGCGCATCGCCAAGGTCGCCTTCCTCGCCTCGCTGGAGCCGTACCTGCTCAAGACCGACGACAACCCGGACGGCGCCGCCCCCCAGGAGTTCTTCGACGGCATCGTCGCCGCCGTGAAGGCCGACCGGTTCGCCTTCTACACCGGCTTCTTCAACGACTTCTACAACCTGGACGAGAACCTCGGCACCCGGATCAGCGAGGAGGCCGTCCGCAACAGCTGGAACGTCGCCACCGCCGGCGGCGCCTTCGCCGCCTCGGCCGCGCCCACCACCTGGTACACCGACTTCCGCGCCGACATCGCCCGCATCGACGTGCCCGCCCTGATCCTGCACGGCACCGGCGACCGCACCCTGCCCATCGAGAACACCGCCCGCCCCTTCCACCGGGCCCTGCCCTCCGCCGAGTACGTCGAGATCGAGGGCGCCCCGCACGGCCTGCTCTGGACCCACGCCGAAGAGGTCAACTCCGCGCTGCTCGCCTTCCTCGCCAAGTGACCCGGACGGCCGCGACACCTCGACCCGCGGCCGTCCGCCCGATCCCGGTACCGCCGTCGCCGCCCCAGGCCCGAACGGCGACGGCGGTACCGGTCGCACCAGCCCCACCGGCCCCACACCCACGCCCGGCATCCCCTTCCGCGGACGCCGGGCGTTCGCCACGACCAGGAGGTCACCCATGAAGCTCCGCTTAGCCCGCCGCATGGTCCCGCTGGTGGCGGCACTCGCCGCCCTGACCGCGGTCCCCGCCGCCTCGGCCGCCTCCGCCGGCCAGGGCACGTCTCCGAGCGCGACCCAGGGCACGCCGGCCGAACGGCCGGGCACCCAGCAGCAGTTCGCCGTCGGCCCGCAGTACGACTCCACCCACGTCTACGTCGCGCCCGGCACCGAGCAGGCCTTCGTGACCAGTTGGACGTCCACCTTCGGCGGCACCACGATCGGCCCGGTCTCCACCCAGGTGACGCCGACGCCCAGCCGGACGCTCTCCGAGCTGGTGGTGTCCCCGGTCGGCACACTGTCGGTGTTCGACTACACCACGCCCGTGCCGTACCCCTTCGGCACCGAACGCACCGGCTGGCTGGTGACCGACCTCGACCAGGCCGTCCGCGCCGCCCGTGCCGACGGCGCGACCGTCACCGTGGCACCGTTCGCCGACCCGATCGGCCGTGACGCCGTCGTCCAGTTCCCGGGCGGGATCAACGCCTAGCTGTACGTCCACACCACCCCGCCGTCCTACCCCGCCCTGGTCAGCGTGCCGGAGAACCGGCTCTACCTGTCGCCGGACGCGGTCGGCTCCTTCCTGCACAGCTACCTCGCCTTCACCCGGGGCCGGATCGTCTCCGACGACCGGAGGGCCGACGGCGCCGCCATCGGCCTGCCCGGCACCACGTACCGGCTCCTCCGCCTCACCTCCGGCTTCGGCACCACCACCGTCGCCGTGACGGACGGCCACCTGCCCCACCCGTACGGCCGGGAACTCACCGGCTACGGCGTGCCCGACCTCGGCGCCACCCTGGACCGGGCCGGGGCCGCCGGCGCGACGGTGCTGTCGGGACCCGTCCGCGCGGGCGGCCGGGACAGCGCGACGGTGCAGTTCCCCGGCGGCTACATCGCCGAGATCCACACCGACCGCTGACCGGCCCGACCCGGTCGGCGAAGGACGGGACCGGCGGGACCGGCAGCGTGTGGAAGCGGCCGCGGCGGAGGAGTCAGGAGGCCGTGTCCCGACTGTCGGTCCGGGCGGCGTAGGCCTGCCATTCGCGGGGCGAGACCCCGTAGGCGTCACGGAACGCCCGGCTGAAGTGGGAGTGGCTGACGAAACCCCACCGGTGCGCGACCGCGGACACACTGGCCTGCCGACGGGAGGGACGCTCCAGTTCCCGACGGCACGCGTCCAGGCGGCGCCGACGCACCCACTGCCCCACCGTCGTCCCGTCCTGCTGGAACAGCTTGTGCAGATAGCGCACCGAGATGTGCTGCGCCCGGGCGATCGCCTCCGGCCCCAGATCCGGATCCGCGAGATTCTCCTCGATGTGGCCACGGATCCGCGCCAACAACTCCGCCGAACCACCCGGACCCTCCGGCCCCTCCCCCTCCAGCAGCTCCGACACCAGGATCGCCACGATGTCCGACACACCACGCGCCAGATGATCACCAGGACGCGCCCGGTACCCTCCGCCCCGAGCCGCCAGCGTCCGCAGGAACTGCGAGGCGAGCAGGCCCACCCCCTCACTCCCCCGCGCCACCAGCCCACCCGTACGCCGCACATCGGAGTGCCGCACCCCCAGGTAGAAGCACGGGACACGGAAGCGGACCATCCGGCACCCCGCGTCGCGCAGCAACCCCGCCGGATACGGCGACGTGCCGATCAGCAGATCGCCCGGAGCCAGCGCCGTGCTGACCCCGTGACGCCGCACCGAGGCCGCGCCGTCGACGTGCAGGGCAACGTAGAGGCAGTCCTCGGGATCGACCCCGGGCGGCGGTGACAGGACCTCGATGCAGGCGTCGACGGCCTGATCGGGCCGGTGGTGCTCGGGTTCGGGCAGGGGTGAGGGATCCGACGGGATCACAGGAGGCTCCGACCGGTTGGAGAGGTTCGGTACAGGGTGTTGGGAAGGATCGCCCGCCGTCCGGCGCCCGGTGGTGGCACCGTCGGCGGCGGGGCGTCTCAGGAGAGGAACGCCTCCACGACGGCGTTGAACTCGCCGGGGTTCTCCAGGAAGGGGAAGTGCGAGCTCGCCACGGTCCTCGGGAACACGTGGAGGCCGGCGCCGGGGATCCGCTCGGCGATGTAGCGCTGGGACTCCGGATCGACGTGGCTCCCCTCGCAGCCGAGCACCAGGGTCGGCACGTCGATGCAGTCGAGGACGTCGCGCCAGTCCTGGGCGCAGTGGTCGAAGAGCAGCGGGACGCCCGCGTGCGCCGGGGTGGCACGGATCTGCTCGGTCACGAAGGCCAGCAGGTCCGGGTCGGTGTCGCCGCTGAACATCGAGCGGACGAAGCCCTCGCGGACCTCGGCACCGTCCGGGCCGGCCAGCGCGGCACACAGCTCCAGGAGCCCCGCCACGTCGAAGATGGCGCCGGACTCGCGCTGCTCGGCCGGCGCCGTCCAGGGCACCGCCGCCACGGCGGCGGGCTGGTCGACCAGGACGAGCCGGCGGATGCGGCCGGTGCCGTGCTGGTCGATGAAGCTCCACCACACCGAGGCGCCCATCGACCAGCCCAGCGCGTCGAAGGCGTCCAGGCCCAGGTGGTCGAGCAGGCCGAGGACGTCACGGGCCAGACGCGCGACGCGGTAGCCGTGGCGCGGCTTGCCGGAGCGGCCGTGACCGCGGAAGTCCACCGTCACGACGCGCCGGCCCGGCGCCAGCCCCTCGAACTGGTGGCGGAACATCTCCTGCGTCTGCCCCCAGCCGTGGAGCATCACCAGCGGGACCCCGTCGCCACCGCTGTCGCGGTAGGCCAGGCGCACGCCGTCGTTCGTGATCAGTCGGTGCATGGTGCTCGTTCTTGTCCGTTCGTGTCGGCTCGCGGGTCCGGGGGGCCGGAACCCGCAGGTCGCCGGGGGGATGAGCGGCAGCTCGTCGTGAGAATTCTCGCTGTGGGCCGAACCCGCTGACCACCGACCGACGTAGGGATTGCCCGACGAAGCTTCATCGCTCTGTAGCAACACCGCTGCGGGGCGACGCCGCGCCCGGCCGCGCCCGGCCGGCGGGGAGGACGGCTACGGGGAGGCCGGCTACGGGAAGGCGGTCCACGGGGAGGCCGGCTCCGCCGGAGCCCGCAGCAGGTCCCACAGCCGCAGCCCCAGGTGGAGCTCCAGGCGGTGCGCGCCGACGTCCAGGTCCAGGCCGGTGATCTCCTGGATCTGGCGCAGGCGGTAGTACAGCGAGGTGCGGTGCAGCTCCAGGGCCTCCGCGGTCCTGGGCACCGAACCGGCGTTGTCCAGGAAGCAGCGCAGGGTCTCCTCCAGCCGGGAGTTGCCACCGCCGTTCGCCAGCAGGCGCCGCAGCGGCTTGGGCAGGAGGGACTCGTTGAGCGCGCTCTCGGGCAGTTGGAGGAGGACGGCGTACTCCCCGAGCCGCTCCCAGTCGCCGATGCCCTCCAGCCGGGGCAGCCGGCGGGCCGCGCGCACCGCCACCCGGGCCTGGTCGTAGGAGATCCACGCGTCGGCCAGTGCCGTCCAACGCCCGCCCACCCCCACCGACACGACCGGGCCCGGGCCCAGGAAGGTCGTCAGGGAGCGGACGATGCCCCGGCCCTGCAGGTCCAGGTCCTCCTCCGCGGGCTCCTGTTCGAAGACCTGCACCAGCACCGCCCGGTCCTGGTCGACCATCGACAGGCCGCGGGCCGTCCGGGTCTGCCGGAACGGCTCCAGCGCACCGCGCAGCGCCACCTCGGTCTGGCCGGTGGGCCCCGGCTGCCCGCTGACGGCGACGCTGGTCACCACGACGTGCGGGCCGGCCGGCAGGAGGCCGTCGTCCACCAGGCGCTGGTGCGCGGCGCAGCGCTGCGCCGAGTCCGAGCCGATCAGCCGGCTCACCAGCCGCCGGGTGTGCTCCTCGTCGTCGTCCGAGGCCAGCCGCTCGGCGTACATCTCGACCGCCACGGCGCGGGCCACCTCGTCGATGGCCCCCCGCTCGGCCTCGGTGAGGGGCGCGCCCGCCGCCACGACCATCAGGATGCCCAGCACGTGGCCCCGTTCGCGGACCGGGGCGCAGTAGCGCGGCTGCATCCCCAGGTCGTCGCGGCCCGGCAGGACACCTGGACGGGTCCACCGGGCGACCCCCTGCGACAGCACGTAGCGGATGGTCTCGTCGTCCGCGATGCCCTGCAGCAGCGTGCGCACCCGCACCCGGTCCTCGTCGCCGAAGTGCCGGCTGGTGCAGATCAGCCGCACCAGGGGGTCGTCGAGAACGACCGAACGCCCCAGTTCCTCGGCCAGGCCGTCCACCAACGTCTGCAGCGCCTCGCCTCCGGAACGCGAGCGCTGGATCCACCTCTTCATGTTCAAAAGCCTCCCGGCGCCATTCATACAAGCAGCGAAACGGGATGGACAAACGTTCAACAAACCGAGGATCCGACGGCTCCACCGGGGCCGGACGGCTGCCGCCCCGGGCGGCGCCGACCGCCGGAGGAGGGTCCGCGCACAACGCCGCGAAATCGCCTCTCCCCGTCAAATCCCTTCCAATGTACGGCAGTTGCTCTCATCCCGGTCGCCACGGCAAGCGGCGGCGCCACCGCCGGCCGCACCGCCCCCCGACCGCCGGACCGCACGGCCGTGACAGCGAGGAGCCCGCGCCCGGCCATGCCCGCCGGGCGAACGGTGCGCGGATCATCACCTCGCGGTGCACGGCCGGAACATCCACCCCGGCACCGCCTCCTAGCCTGGGAGCACTTCCGCCTCCCCCTGCTCCCGGCAGCTCCCAGGGCCCGAGGCGGGAGCGCCGCACCGCCACCGGCGCCCCGGCCGGCCGGCGCTCCGCGTCCCGACCGGACACCGCACCTCACCCCGCCGGCCCGGACGGCCCCTCCCGTCCCGCGCCGCCCCGAACCCGCCCAGGAGACACCCCGTGCCCGCCCACCACCCCCTCTCCGACCCCCAGCCCCGCCCGGAAGCCGCCGCCACCGACCTGACCCTCGACGCCCGACTCGTCCTCGGCGAGCACCAGAGCGTCGACGTCCCGGTACGCCTCGCCTACCGCGGCGACGACCCGTTCGCCGTCACACTCGAATTCCTCGGCCACGCCACCGAAGCGGGCACCTGGCACTTCGCCCGCGAGCTCCTCTGGGAGGGTCTCCACCGGCCCACCGGCCTCGGCGACGTCCGCATCTGGCCCCCCTGCACCTGCCACGCCCGCACCTCCCTGCGCGTCATGCTCAGGAACCAGGCGGACATCGCCCTCCTCGATCTCCCCACCCGCCAGGTCCGTCGCTGGCTCCGCCGCGAGAGCTTCGCCCTCGTCCCCCAGGGCACCGAGCACACCCTCATCGACTGGGCCACCGAATTCGACGACCTCACCGGCTGACGCCGGCTCGGCGGCGATCCGCACGCCCCGTAAAGTTAACTGAGGCACACCTAAGTCACACAGGCCGTACCCCTTCTCGCCGCACCGGCGCGGGCGGCCCTCGTCTCCGACCGGTGTCGGCGTCGGGGTGTGCCGGGCGAACGCTTCGGGACAGGGAGAGAGATGGCGAGGGACGGTCAGGAGGCCAGGCGTCCGCACGGGGAACTGGTCGCGGACGTGATGGCGGTGCTGTGGGCGGCCGGTGAGCCGATGACCGCGCAGCAGGTCAAGGCGGCGCTGCACCAGGACCTCGCCCGGACGACCGTGGCGACGATCCTCACCCGCCTGCACGAGAAGGGGACCCTGGAGCGCACGCGGCCAGGGCGTTCCTTCGCCTACGCGCCGGTCGCGGACGCCGCCGGGCTGGCGGCCGGGCGGATGCGCCGGGAGCTGGAGAAGGAGCCGCAGCGGGACCTCGTCCTGAAGCGGTTCGTGTCCTCGCTGTCCACGGACGACGGGGACGTCCTGCGGCGCCTGCTGATCGAGGCGGAGGCCGCGCCGGCTCCGGCCGGGGGCGAGGCCGTGCTGGAGGGCGGGTCGTGACGCTGTTCCTGGTGGTCGTCGCCCTCACCGTCGTCCTTCCGTGGGGAGCGGCGCCCGCGGCTCGTCGTCTGGCCGGGCTGCTGCCGCCGCGCGAGGCCTCCCTGACCCTCGCGGGGGCGGCGGTGCTGCTCGCGGGCGGCACGGTCGCGGCGCTGACGGGGCTCTTCCACGTGCCGTTCCTGGCGGGGCTGGAGCACCTGAGGTTCGCCCGGGTGACGGCGGACTGGCCGGCGGTGGTGCCGGTGTCCGGTGCCGCCGGGGTCCTGCTGGCCGTGCAGGCGGTGCGGCTGGTGCTGGCCGCTCGCCGGCAGCGTGCGCTGCTGTCCCGCGCGTGGGCGCTGACCGGCGGGGGGACGGCCGAGGGCGACGTGCTCGTCGTCCCGGGTGAGGAGGCGGAGGCCTTCGCCCTGCCGCGTTTCCGTGGCCGCGCCGCCCGCGTCGTCGTGTCGGAGGGCATGCTCAGGGCGCTCGGGCCGTCGGAGCGCACGGTGCTGTTCGCCCATGAGCGGGCTCATCTCCGCGGGCGGCACCATGTGCTCTCGGCCGTCGTCGACCTGGCCTCGGCCGTGCATCCGGCGCTCGCGCGCCTGGGGCCCGCGCTGGAGTTCCACCTGGAGCGGTGGGCGGACGAGGCCGCCGCGACGGCGGTGGGGGACCGGAGGGTCGCCGCGACCGCCATCGCCCGCGCCGCGCTGGTCGGCTCGGCCGGGACGGGGGTGCGCGACAGCCGGCTCCTGTCCGTGAGCACGGGACCGGTCCCCCGGCGGGTTCAGGCCCTGCTGGAGCCGGAGCCCGTCGGGCCCAGGGGGCGCGGGCCACGTGCGGTCGTGTCCGGTCTCGTCGCCGCGGTGGTGGTGTCGGCCCTGCTGGCGCTCGGCCTCGCCTACGGCCTGCACGAGTTCGTGGAGCACGCGGCGAGGAGGATCGTCGGCCCCCGACCGATCTGACGACATCGATGTAGACCAACGATCGGAAGCGTGGGTATGGTGAGCCTCGGTTTGCTGCTTTCGACGCCGAGGGCGTCGCGCTTTTCCGATGATGGGGACACGGTTTGTACGACGGACGGCAGGGATCGTCGAGTCCGTTCGAGCAGTCCGTCTACCTCCTGTCGGAGGCCGGGCGGGCCGTCGACCGTCTGCTGGCGGAGCGGCTGGAACACCGGGGGCTGACCCCGGTCCACCACGCGCTGCTGTCGGCGCTGGCGCAGCTGGGACCGCACGGTCGGCACGATCTCACCTCCCGGGTCACGGCGCCTGCGGCCGAGGTGGACCAGGCCCTCGACGATCTCCTGTCGGCACGCCTGCTGCAGTCGATGGTCGTCCACGTCGGCGGTCGGCAGGAGGTGCTGACCATCACTCCCACGGGCGAGTCCGCCCTGGACGTGCTCCACACCGATGCGTCGGCGACGCAGGACGACCTGCTGGCGTCCTTGACGAAGGGGCAGCGCGTCGAGCTCAACTCCCTTCTCCGGCGCGTGTGCGCGGCCGCCGCCCGCGGGGCCGGGCAGCGGCCGCGGCTCCGCGGGACGAGCGGCTGGACCCTGACCCGCGGTTCCCGGCGGACCTGGGCCAGGGTTCGGGAGGGCGTCGGCCAGGCCGAGGGGCCGGACGTCGGAACGCCGGGCTGATCCCCCTGCGCGGAGAGCTCAGTTCGGCACCGGGCTCGGGGCCGCGCGGTGCTCCGTGAGCGGCACCCCGTCGGCGCCGTCGAGGGTGAGGAGGAGGTCCGCGTGGGCCGAGAGCAGCGGCAGGTCGTGGCTGACGAGGACGACGGCGAGGCCCTGGTCGGTCCGTAGGCCGCGCAGGAGTTCCATGATGTCCTCGGCGGTGTCGGCGTCGAGGGCGGAGGTGACCTCGTCGCAGAGCAGGACATCGGGTTCGGCGGCCAGGGCGCGGGCGATGGAGACGCGCTGGCGCTGTCCGCCGGAGAGTTCGTGGGGGTGGCGGTCGGCGTGGCCGGGGGTGAGGCCGACCGCGGTGAGCAGTTCGGCGACGCGGGCGTCGCACCGGTCGGCGGGCCGTACGGAGTGGAGCTTCAGCGGGCGGATGAGGGCGGCGCCGACGGTGTGGGCGGGGTTGAGGGCGCCGAGCGGGTTCTGCGGGACGAGTTGGACGCGGCGGCGCTGGTCGCGGGTGCGCCGCCGGTAGGAGGAGGCCAGGAGTTCGCCGCCGAGGGTGATCCGGCCGGCCTCGGGGCGGTGGAGTCCCGCGAGGGCGCGCAGCAGCGTGGTCTTGCCGCACCCCGACGGGCCGGTGATCCCGGTCAGCGTGCCGGGCCGCAGGACGAGGTCGAGGCCGGCGAAGACCCGGTGGCGGTTGCGGCCGGTGCCGACCCGGGCGTCGAGTGCCTCCACCTCGACGACGGGCACCGCGTCGGCGCGGACGCGAGCCGGTGCGGGCACCGGGGGCGTTGCGGGCGTGCCCGGGGCCGTGACCGGACGGTCGGGCCACAGGGCGAGGACGTCGTCGGCGCAGCGGGCGACGAAGTCGGGGTCGTGGCTGGTGAGGGCGATGGCGATGCCGTCGCGGTCGGCGATGTCGTGCAGCAGGTCGGCGATGTCGTCGCGCAGGGCGGCGTCCAGGCCGGCGGTGGGTTCGTCGAGGAGGAGGATCGCGGGGCGGCGGGCGAGGGCACGGGCGAG
This sequence comes from Kitasatospora sp. NPDC057738, assembly GCF_042798815.1. Classification (NCBI taxonomy): domain Bacteria; kingdom Bacillati; phylum Actinomycetota; class Actinomycetes; order Kitasatosporales; family Streptomycetaceae; genus Kitasatospora; species Kitasatospora sp. NPDC057738. Next base: position 14,893 of record NZ_JBHVJT010000059.1, read on the forward strand.
GGCGACGCGCCGCTGCTGTCCGCCGGAGAGGTGCTCGGTCCGGCGGCGTTCGAGGCCTTCGCCGACCGGCAGGCGGACGGCGCGCAGCAGGTCCGTGACGGAGGTGCCGCGGCGGTCGGCGGCGGTCTCGGTGATGAGGCGGTCGACGCGCATGCGGGGGTTGAGTCCGGAGCCCGGGTCCTGGCCGACGAAGGCGAGCTTGTGGCGGCGCAGCCGGCGCAGTTCCTCGGGCGGGAGGGCGAGGATGTCGTGGCCGAGGACGGTGAGGCTGCCGGCGGTGACGCGCGCGCCCGGCGGGAGGGCGCCGACGAGGGCGCGCAGCAGGGTGGTCTTGCCGGCGCCGGAGGGCCCGGTGACGGCGGTGACGCGGCCCGGGGCGAGGGTGAGCGTGGCGTCGGTGAGCAGCGGGGTGTCCCCGAGGGTGACGGACAGGGCGGCGGCACGGGCAGCGGGGTCGGTGGTGCTCACAGCGGGGTCTCCGGGGTGGGCCGGGCGGGGGCGAGGGCTTCGGCGGCGAGGTTGACGCTGATGGCGAGCAGGCCGATGGCGAGGCAGGGTGCTCCGACGGCCCACGGGTTGAGGGTGATGCCGGCGGCGTTCTCGCGGATCATCAACGCCCAGTCGGCTTCCGGGGGTTGGGGGCCGAGTTGGAGGAAGGCTGCGACGGAGACGATGTAGACGCCCTCGACGAAGCGCAGGCCGAACAGGGCGAGGACGGTGGAGCGCAGGTTGGGGAGGACCTCGTGGACGGTGAGGTGCCAGAGGTTCTCGCCGCCCGCGGCCGCGGCCTCGACGAAGCCGGCGGTGGCGAGGGGGGCGGCCGCGGCGGCGACGATCCGGACCGCGTAGGGGATGCCGAGGAGGGTGGCTGCGGTGGCGACGGCGAGGCGTCCGCCGCCGGGCCAGGCCAGGGCGATCAGCATGATGGCGAGGACGGACGGCAGCAGGATCGTCAGGTCCGCGGCGCGTTCGATCCACCGGCCGAGGGCCGGGCGCAGCACGGCGAGGATGCCGATGGCGGTGGCCGCCGCGGTGACGACGAGGGCGATGGCGAGGGCGGTGGCGATCAGGGGCGCGCCCCCGGTCAGCAGGCGGCTGAGGACGTCGCGGCCGAGCTGGTCGCCGCCGAGCGGCGCGTCGCCGCCCGCTTCGGCGTAGGGGAAGGTGACCGGGGTGTCGATCGGGTGCGGGGCGAGGAGCGGCCCGGCGAGTGCGAGGGCGACGAGGGCGAGGGCGGGAACCGCGCGCACGAGCACCCGTCGCTTCCCTCGGGTGGCGGGCGCGGGGGCCGCTGTCGGGGCGTCGGCGGTCATCGTCGCTCTTCTCCGAGGGTGGTGGTGCGGACGAGGTCGGCGAGCAGCAGGAGCAGGCTGATGGCGGCGCCGGCCGCGGCCACGACTCCGGCGACGAGCGGGGTGTCGCGGTCGGTGATGGCGCCGGCCAGGACGGCGCCGACGCCGGGGTAGTTGAAGAGGGTCTCGACGACGACGGTGCCGCCGAGGAGCATGCCGGCGGAGGTGGCGATGCCGACGGCGACGGCGGGCAGGGCGCCGGGGAGCATGTGGTGGCTGAGGATGCGCCGGCGGGGCAGGCCGTCGAGGACGGCGGCCTGGACGTGCGGCAGGGCGGCCTGGTCGGCGAGTGCGCCGCGCACGATGCGGGTGTTCCAGCCGATCTGGGGGACCGCCAGGGAGAGCAGGGGCAGGAGGATCATGGTCCACGACTCGGGTCTGCCGTCCGCGCCGGTGAGGGTGACGGCGGGCAGCCAGCCGGTCCACTGGGAGAGCAGCAGGAGCAGGGCGACCGAGACGACGAACTCGGGGAGGGCGAACGCGGCGGTGGACAGGGTGTCGACGGCGCGGTCGACGCGCCCGCCGGGGCACAGCGCGGCCCAGCCGCCGAGGGCGAGGGCTCCGGCGGTGCTGAGGGCGAGGGCGAGGGTGCCGAGCAGGAGGGTGTTGGGGAAGGGGCCGGCCAGGACGTCGGTGACGTGCTGTCCGCGCGCGGTGGTGCCGAGGTCGCCGGTGGGCAGGCCGGTCATCCAGTCCAGGAAGCGCTCGGCGACCGGGCGGTCGAGGCCCATGGCGGTGCGGCGGGCGGCGAGGTCGGCGGCGGTGACGCCCCGGTCGGAGCTCGCGCCGGCGGCGTCGCCCGGGAGGAGTTCGACGGCCGCGAAGACGGCGGCGAGCAGGACGACGAGCAGGACCAGGCGCCGTACGGCCTGCCGGGCGACCCGGCCCGCACCGGGGAGGATGCGGGCCGGGAGGCTTCGGGGCGCTTTCGCGTCCGCCGGGTGAGGGGTGGTCAACGCGCCAACCAGGTCTTCTCGAGCTGGACGCGGCCGTAGCCGGGGAGCTTGGGCAGGTCGCGCACGGCCGCGCCGGCGAGGTCGATGCCGTCGGCCATGCCCCACAGCAGGTAGCCGGACTTCGCGAACTCGATCTCCTGGAGCTGGTGGAGCAGCTTGCCGCGCTCGGCGGTGTCGGCGGTGCCCATGGCCTTGCGGTAGGTCTCGTCGAAGCCCGGCTCGTTCCAGCCGGACTCGTTCTGGCCCGCGTCCGAGAGCATCGTCTTGGAGGCGAAGAAGACGACGGAGTCGTTGGTGCCCCAGTAGCTGGTGTAGAGCGTGCCCTTGAGCCAGGTGTCGTCCCAGAACACCTTGGAGTCCTGCTTCACCACGTTGATCTTCACGCCGGCCTCGCGGACCTGGGTGGCGAAGAGGGTCGCGGACTCGGCGAGTCCGGCGATGTCCTCGGTGGTGGTCAGGTCGTAGGTCCTGGAGGTGTCGAAGCCCGCGTCGGCGAGCAGTTGCCTGGCCTTGGCGAGGTCGCGGGTGCGCTGCGGGATGTCCTTGGCGAAGGCGGGGTCGCCGGTGCCGAGGACGTCGTTGGCGACGCTGCCGTAGCCGGAGAGGACCTGCTTGACCATGGCGTCGCGGTCGACGGCGAGCTTGAGGGCCTCGCGCACCCGTGCGTCGGCGAACGGGCCGTCGGCGGTGCGCATGACGACGGGCATCGCCATGTCGTTGGGCCGGCGGACGATCTGGACGTCCTTGCGGGCCTCGGCGGTGCGGGCGGCGACGGCGCCGACGTTGGAGGCGACGTCGATCTGTCCGGCGAGCAGGGCGTTGGCCATGGCCTGGGGGCTCTCGAACAGGCGGACCTCGACGGCGTCCAGCAGGACCTTGCCGCCGTACCAGTTGTCGTTGCGCACCAGGCGGGCGTTGCCGTCGCGGTACCAGTCGAGCTTGAAGGGGCCGGTGCCCGGGGCGCCGGCGACCGCGTCGTCCTTGGTGTCCTTCTTGAGGACGAAGGTGGTCAGGCGGGTCAGCAGCGGCAGGTCGGCGTTGGCGTAGTCGGAGACCAGGACGACGGTCCTGGCGTCCTCGGCGGTGATGCCCTCGGGCTGGATGCCGGGCAGGCGGCTCTTGCCCGCCGGGGTGTTGCGCAGCCGCTTCAGCGACCAGACGACGTCGTCGGCGGTGACCGGGGTGCCGTCGTGGAAGGTGGCGCCGTCGGCCAGGGTGAAGCGCCAGGTCTTCAGGTCGTCCGACGGCTTCCAGGAGGCGGCCAGGCGGGGGGCGGTGTTGGCCGTGGCCCCGGGTATCGCGAGCGTGTCGTAGATCAGGCTGATGATGAGGTAGTCGCTCTCGTTGGCCTGGGTGCCGTGCGGGTCCCGGGTGACCGCCGAGGCCTTGCCGAGCGCACCGACCTTCAGCGTCCCTCCGGGGCGGGGCTGCTGGCCGGTCCCACCGGAGGCCGCGGCTTCCCCGGCGCCACCCTTGCCGCCACCGCAGGCGGCGAGCACGCCGATCGCCCCGGCTCCGGCTCCGGCCCACAGCAGCTGTCGTCTGGTGACGCCCACGTTCGATCCTCGTCTCGGTTCCGTGCTCGATTTGCTTAGGGTTACCTACCCTAAATTCAAGACAAGTCGCAAGCCGCCCGGTGGGGCGCACACGACTTCCGGCCATGCGCCCCAGCGCCCCAATCCGGCCCGCGAGCAGGGAAGTTGCCCCTGCGCCGCACGTGCGCCGCCGCCCGGAACCGAGACTACGTAAATGTAGACATCCAGCCGGGTAAGGCTTGCCTTACCTAAAAGTCGTTGTTACGTTTCCTGTCGTCCGGCCGTTCGAGCCGCCCCGGACCGATGCCCCACGCGCAGCTCCCGTCGCCGTCCCACACCGGCGAGGTGACGCCACGTGCCCGCACCCCGCACCACTTCTCCCCCTGTCCCCGGAAGGTCCCGCCGTGCCCACCTGCCCTGCCCCGGTACGCCGTCTCGACGCCGACGCCGTCGCGGAACTCACCTCCACCGCGGCCGAACTGCTGGCCCTCCACGGCTCCGCGACCAGCCCCGCCCTGCTGGCCGACCTGCCCGTGAAGTGCGCCCGGCTCGGCGAACCGCTGCGCCACCGACTGCGTCCGGTCGACACCGCCGACGGCCTGTTCGTGCTGCGCGGACTGGAGATCGACGACACCCGCCTCGGGCCCACCCCCGACCACTGGTCGACCGTCGGCGACTCCGGCGCGCTCTGGGACGTGGTGCTGCTGCTCGTCTCCACGGCGATGGGCACCCCGATCGCCTGGGACGGCCAGCAGGACGGCCGGTTCGTGCACAACATCGTCCCCACGCCGGGCCACGAGAGCGAGCAGACCGGGGCCTCCAGCTCCGTCCTCCTCACCCCGCACACCGAGGACGCCTTCCACCCCGGCCGCGCGCACCTGCTGCTGCTGTGCTGCATGCGCAACCACGACGCCATCGCCACCACCGCGGCCAGCGTGCGCCTGACCGACCTGCCCGACGCCGACGTCGAACAGCTGAAGCGGCCCGTCGCACCGATCCTGCCCGACGACGCCTACGAGCAGGCCCGGAAGTTCGGCGGCCGGCCCGCGCCGGTCCCCACCCTCTTCGAGGCCCCCGAGGGCCTGACCATGCGCTACGACCCCGCCTACACCCCGCTGGACGGGGCGGACGAGGCATGGCGCGCGGCGTACCGGCGCCTCGGTGACGAACTGGCCCGCGTCTCGGTCGCGGTGAGCCTGGAACCGGGTGACGTCCTGGTCGTCGACAACGACGTCGTCGTCCACGGCCGGGTGCCGTTCCGGGCCCGCTACGACGGCACCGACCGCTGGCTCAAGCGCGCCTCGGTACGCGTGGAAGGCCGCCCCACCCGCCCGCTCGCCGAGCACGACGAACACGGCTACGGCCAGGCCGCCCTCACCGCCAGGGCCGCCTGAACCACCCCTGCCGCCGCCTCACCACCTCGAAAGGGCACCCCCATGGACCGGGACGACACCACCCTGCGCGTACTGTCCACCAGCGACCTCGCCGGCCTGGACATCACCCTCGCCGACGTCGTCGACACCGTCGAACAGGCCTACCGCACCCTGGCCGCCGGGCAGTCCGACAACCCGCGCAAACTCACCGTCAAGCCCGCCGACGGCCACTCCGTCTCCTACGCCATGCTCGGCCGCGACGGCGTGCGCAACGTCGTCGCCGTCAAGACCTCCTACAAGCACGGCCTCGACGAGAGCCGCGAGAACCAGCACTACTACACGACGCTGACCATCTACGACGACGTCACCGGCCTGCCCGTCGCCATGATGGACTGCTCCCGCATCGGATCCCTGCGCACCCCGGCCGTCTCCGCCCTGCTGGCCCGCGAGTGCGCCGCCCCCGACGCCTCGACCGCGCTGGTGATCGGCACCGGCACCCAGGGGCGCCTGGCGCTGCCGTTCCTGCTCACCGCCCTGCCCGGGCTGGAGCGTCTCCTCCTGTCCGGGACCCACCCCGACGGCATCGCCGCCGTCCGCGCCGAACTCGCCCGGCACTTCCCCGACCGCGAGCTCGAACTGGTCACCGACCTCAGGTCCGCCGCCAGCGACGCCGACGTCATCGTCGCGACCGCCGGCGGCCACACCCCCGCCGCCGTCGAGGCCGACTGGCTGAAGCCCGGCACGGTCTCGATCCTGGTCGGCCACGGCCTCGCCCCCTCCACCCTCCACCGGGCGGACCGGGTGATCGCCACCAGCGAGGCCCAGATGCGCGTCACCGGCACCGACATGGCCGACGCCGACGGCAAGCTCCCGGCCGTCGACCTGGAGCTGCCCGTCGTCATCTCCGGCGCCGCCGCCCGCACCGCCCCCGGGCAGCGGATCTTCGCCTACAACAGCGGACTCGTCGTCACCGACATCGCGCTGGGCCACCGCTTCGCCCAACTCGCCGCCGCCCAGGGCCTCGGAACCGAGGTGGCCCTGTGGCGCTGAGCCTGCCCGCCCACCCCGACCCGCTCACCGACCGGATCCACGACAGCGGACTGCTCCACGAACTCGCCCACGGCCTGGACGGCCCCTTCCACTACCTGCTGCCCGAACGCTTCGACGACAACCTCGCCGCGTTCCGCGCCGCCCTGGCCGACGCCGGGGTCGAGGGCCGCGTCCACTACGCGAAGAAGGCCAACAAGGCCTCCGTGTTCGTGGAACGCTGCGCCGCGGCCGGCGCCGGAATCGACGTCGCCTCCCTCGGCGAACTGCGCGACGCCCTCGGCCACGGCGTGCGCGGCGAGGACCTCGTCGTCACCGGCCCCGCCAAGAACGAGCAACTGCTGCGCGTCGCCACCCGGCAGGGCGCGCTGATCGCCGTCGACGCCCCCGACGAACTGGAACGCCTGCTCGGCCTCGACACCGACCGTCCCGCCCGCGTCCTGCTGCGCCGGCACCCGCCGGCCCAGCCGCGCAGCCGGTTCGGCCTGGACGACCCGCAACTGCACCAGGCCCTGCGGCGCTGCGCCGAGGCCGGGGACACCGTACGGATGGAGGGCTTCAGCTTCCACCTCTCCGGCTACGCGGTCCAGCCACGCGCCGACCTCGCCGGAGAACTCGTCGAACTCTGCCTCAAGGCGCGGGCGTCGGGCCTGCCGGCGGACCGGATCAGCATCGGCGGCGGCTTCCCCGTCGACTACGTCGCCGCCGATGCCTGGGACACCTTCCTCACCGAACAGGGCCCCGGGCACTACCACGGCGAGAAGGCCTTCGCCGCGGGCGACTTCTACCCGTACCACTCCCCCGTCGCCGGCGCGGACGCACTGCGCGCGATCCTCGCCGCCCGCCCCGGCGGTACCGGACCGAGCCTCGCCGAGCGGCTGCGGCAGGCCGGCGTGACGCTCCTGCTGGAGCCCGGCCGCGCCCTGCTGGACCGCGCCGGGTCGTCGGTGTTCCCCGTCCAGGGCGTCAAGGACCGCGCCGGGTACGGCATCGTCACCGTCGACGGCACCAGCCTCAGCCTGTCCGAGCAGTGGTTCAACAGCGAGTACCTGCCCGACCCGGTCCTGCTCGGCGACCGCGCCGGACCCCCGGGACAGCCGTACCGGGCCTGCGTGGGCGGGGCCAGCTGCCTGGACTCCGACCTGCTCACCTGGCGCAAGATCGCCTTCCCCGCCCGGCCCCGGGTGGGCGACCTGCTCGTCTACCCCAACACCGCGGGCTACCAGATGGACTCCAACGAGTCCCCCTTCCACGAACTGCCGCTGCCGCCGAAGGTCGTCATCGACCACCACGGCGACCGCCCGCGCTGGCGCCTCGACCGCTGACCCCCGCACGAACCTCCCCGCCCCGCCGTCCCCACGGAGCTCCACCATGACCGACGCCCTGAACCGCCCCCCGGTGGTCAGCCGGATGTCCGACCTCATCGGCCGCACCCCGCTGTTCGAACTCGCCCGCGCCGACAACGGCGCCCGGCTGCTGCTGAAGCTGGAGATGTTCAACCCCACCGGCAGCGCCAAGATCCGCATGGCCCGCCAGATGGTCCTCGACGCCGAGGAACGCGGCGACCTGCGCGAAGGCGGCCACATCATCGAGTCCACCTCCGGCAACACCGGCCTGGGCCTGGCCGTCGTCGCCGCCGAACGCGGCTACCGCTTCACCGCCGTCGTCGACAACCACGCCGCCGCCGACAAGCTGCGCGGCATGAAGGCGATGGGCACCGAACTCGTCTTCGTCGACGCCGACACCGACGGCGAGGAACTCCACACCGCGGCCCGCGAGGAACTCGCCGAGGAAATGGCCCGCGGCAAGGACAACACCTTCTTCACCGAACAGCACAACAACCCCAGCAACGCGGTCGGTTATTACGCCGTCGGCCGCGAGATCGCCCAGGCCCTCGACAACCGGGTCGACGTGCTGATCGGCGCGGTCGGCACCGGCGGCGGCCTGTGCGGCACCGCCCGCGAGCTCAAGCGCTCCGTACCCGGCGTCGCCGTCGTGGGCGTCGAGCCGAAGGGCTCGATCGCCTTCGGGCCGCCCGCCCACGACTACTACCAGTCCGGCACCGGCACCCCCGAGGGCGCCACCATCGGCCTGCTGGTGGACTACGACCTCATCGACGAGGGAGTGAAGGTCGGCGACATCGAGGCCTTCGCGACCGCCCGCGTCGTCGCCCGCCGCACCGGCCTGCTCATCGGCGGCTCCGCCGGAGGCGTCGTCCACGAGGCCCTGAACCGCCTGCCGGCCCTGGCGCCGGATGCCGTTATGGTCGCCTTCATCAACGACGGTGGCGAGAAGTACATGGACACCGTCTTCAACGACGACTGGATGAACGCCCGCGCACTGCTCGACGAGGCCGTGGAGGCCGACATCGACGAAACGCTCACCAAACTCCGCAGGCCCTGACTTCCGAGAAACGTGACACCCACGATGCAGCAGCTAGCCACCCTCGCCCGCGACAGCCGCGCACTCGCCGCACTCGCCGTCCCGCTCGCCCTCACCCAGCTCGCCCAGGTCGCCCTCACCACCACCGACACCATCATGATGGGCGTGCTCGGCACCGAGGCCCTGGCGGCCGGCGGCCTCGCCCTGGTCGTCTTCAACCAGCTGCGCACCATGGGCGTCGGCCTCGTCACCTCCGTCGGCAACCAGGTCGCGGCCGCCGCCGCGCGCGCCGAACGGGACGAGGACGCGGCCGACGACGGCGACGAGGTCCGCGGCCTGGTCCGGGCGGCGATGGCCGTCGCCACCCTGGCCGGCCTCGCGGGCGCCGTCCTGATGGTGCTCATCGGCCAGGCCGCCACCTGGCTCGGCCAGGACGCGGAAGTCGCCCACCGCGCCCAGGGCATGCTCGCCGCCCTCGCCCCCGGCCTGGTCCCCTGCCTCTGGTTCCAGGCGATCCGCCAGTTCACCGTCGGCATGCGCCGCCCCCAGGCCCTGCTGCAGATCACCATCGCCTCCGTCGCCATCAACGCCGGACTCAACTGGCTGTTCATCCACGGCACTTGGGGCCTGCCCAAACTCGGCCTCACCGGCATCGGCGTCGCCACCAGCAGCGTCTACCTGCTCTCCTTCCTCGCCCTCTACGCCTCGGCCCGCCGCGACCCTCAGCTCGCACCCCTGCTGAGCCCGGACTTCTGGCGCGCCGACGCCCCCACCGTGCGCCGCCTGCTCGGCCTCGGCACCCCGATCGCCGCCACCTACGGCTCCGAGGCCGGCTTCTTCTCCGTCACCGCCCTGCTCGCCGGAAGCTTCGGCGCCGCCGCGCTCGCCGCCCACACCGCCGTCAACCAGCTGATCTACATCGTCTTCCAGGTCGCCGTGGGCCTCTCCCACGCGGCCTCCATCAACGTCAGCCGCGAACTCGCCCTCGGTGAGTACGCCGCGGCCCGCCGGATCAAGAACACCGCACTCGCCTGCGGCGCCGCCGTCACCACCCTCGTCGGCATCGCCTACCTCACCGTGCCCGACCTCGTCCTGCGGCCCTACTTCGACCCCGGCGCGGCCGCCGACCAGCAGGGCCTGCGGATCGCCACCGGACTCCTGGCCGTCGTCGCCGTGCTGCAGTTCTTCGACTGCGCCCAGAACATCGGCGTCGGCCTGCTGCGCGGCCTCGACGACACCCGGAGCGGCTTCCGCATCACCCTGATCGGCTACTGGCTCGTGGGCCTGCCCGCCTCCTGGCTCCTCGCCTACCCCCTCGGCGGCGAGACCCGCGGCCTCTGGCTCGGCCTGCTCATCGGCCTCGCCACCACCGCCGTCCTCCTGCTGCGCCGCTACGGCCGCGCCCTCTCGGCCAAGGCGGTCACCTCACCCGAAGCGGCCGTCGCCGGCTGAGCCGGCCGGCTGCACCCGTCCCGCGGGTACGGCCCGATGAGTCCAAAGGGCCGACACCGGCCCGCGGGTCAGCGCTCGCGCCCCCGCGCCTTCAACGGGACGGCCGGCAGCTCCGGGGCCGGCAGCCGCTCGCCTTCGTAGCCGTGCACCTCGCCGAAGCGGTCGCCGGTCGTCCAGTCGGCGCGCGCCCGCGCGATCTCCTCGGTGGAGCGGCCGATGAAGTTCCACCACATGACGATCCGCTCGTCGAAGGGCTCGCCGCCGAGGAGCAGCACGGCGGCGTCGCCGTGGGCGCGCAGCGGAAGGTCGGGGCGCCCGCAGCCGAGGTAGAGCATGGAGCCGGGCTCGACCGGGACGCCGTCGACGTCGACGCGGCCGGACATGGCGAGGACGGCGTACTCGAAGTCGGGGACGAGCGGGAGGCGGAGGTCCGCGCCGTCGACGAGGGCGAGGTCGGCGCCGACCAGCGGGGTGTGGGTGGTCCCGGGCGAGGTGGCGGTGTCGAGGGTGCCGAGGATGACGGTGGCGCGCAGGCCCCGGCCGGTGACCACGGGCAGGTCGGGGTGGTGCTCGAAGGCGGGGGCGATGTTCCGGCCGGCCTCCGGGAGGGCCACCCAGAGCTGTGCGCCGTGCAGGTAACGGGCGTGCGGGCGCGGGGACTCCTCGGAGTGCGAGATCGCCCGGCCGGAGGTCATCAGGCCCAGCTCGTACGGCCGGACGGCCCGGAGGCTGCCGAGGCTGTCGCGGTGCAGCACCTCGCCCTGGTGGAGCCAGCTGACCGTCTGGAGGCCCATGTGCGGGTGCGGCGGGACCCGCATGCCGGGCTCGTCGGCGATGTCGTCGGGCCCGTAGTGGTCCACGAAGCACCAGGCGCCCACCATCCGGCGGCCCAGGTTGGGCAGCAGGCGCCGGACCACCGTGCTTCCGCCGAGCGGGAATTGACGGGCCGTCAGCAGATCCTTCACCGGGCCGGCGCTGGCCTCGCGGCCGCAGCCGGCCGGGGCGGGCCTGAGGTCGAGGTTGCTCATCGCGGTTCCACCACCGTACGGAGAGGGGCCGGGCACGGTCCTCGGGGGACATCGTCACCGATCATCCGCCACGGTGCGGCGTTCCTCCACCCGCGCCCGGCCATCCGGCGGTGCCGGCACCGCCCCGACCAGCCCGGTGGCCTCAGTGCCCGCAGGCCCACCAGGCGTCCGCCGTCGCCTTGTCGGCGAGGTCCCGCAGCTTGCGGACCGCCTCGGCCGGGTCCTCGGCCCCGTACACCGCCGAGCCGGCCACGAACACGTCCGCGCCCGCCTCCGCGCAGCGCTCGATCGTGTTCGCCGCGACGCCGCCGTCCACCTGCAGCCACAGCTCCAGGTCGTGCTTGGCGATCAGCTCCCGGGTGCGGCGGATCTTCGGCAGCATGATGTCCAGGAAGGCCTGGCCGCCGAAGCCGGGCTCGACGGTCATGATCAGCACCATGTCGAGCTCGGGCAGCAGGTCCTCGTACGGCTCGATCGGGGTGCCCGGCTTGAGCGCCATCGACGCGCGGGCGCCCTTGGCGCGGATCTCACGGGCGAGCCGGACGGGCGCGGCGGCGGCCTCGACGTGGAAGGTGACCGAGCCGGCGCCGGCCTCGACGTACTGCGGGGCCCAGCGGTCCGGGTCCTCGATCATCAGGTGGAGGTCGAGCGGGGTGTCGGTGGCGCGGGCGAGCGACTCGACCACCGGGACGCCGAGGGTCAGGTTGGGCACGAAGTGGTTGTCCATGACGTCCACGTGCAGCCAGTCGGAACCCCGGACGGCCTCGGCCTCGTCGGCGAGCCGGGCGAAGTCCGCGGACAGGATGCTGGGGTTGATCTGGGCCATGACCGACTACCTTCGTACGAGGACCTGCGGGGGCTGGGCGCCCCCCGGGAGCGGGCACCTCATCCCATCATCCCGCGCCGTACCGCCGCCGGGCGCACAGCGCCACCTCGGCGTGACCGTCATCACACCCCCGGCAGGATTACCGGGGCCCCCGCCGTGGTCATCAGCCCTTGAACGGGCCACGGCCCGCCGCGGCTCCCGCCGGGCCGTCCCGACCACCGAGCTCCCCGGCCCGCCCGGAGCTCCGTCCGAGGAAGGTCTCCCGATGACCGATCTCGTCCATCCCGCCCGCGCGCTGTGGTGGCTCTTCGAGCCGGTGCACGCCGTCACCTACTTCCTGCCCGAGGGCCGCGCCGCCTTCGAGGAGGCCGGTCTGCACGGCCGCCTGCACGGCTACTTCGCCACCCGATCGGCCCCGCTCGGCGCGGTGGACGCCCCGCCGGTGACCGCCGCCTTCTTCAACTTCTCCCCCTCGATGGTCGAGCGCGCCCTGCCGGAGGTGTGGAACCACGCGAGCCCGGAGGAGGCGCTGACCGCCCGGCTGAAGGCCTCCGCGACGATCCTGGAGGGGCTGCTGGAGCACGTGGACAAGGAGCAGGTCGAGCTGGTCGCCGAGACCCTGGAGCAGGCCGCCACTCGGCTGGACTGCGCCGGGCGGGTGCTGGCCGCCGCCAACGCCGCGCTGCCCCGCCCGAGCGGCCTGTACGAGCGGCTCTGGCAGGCCGCCACCGTGATGCGCGAGCACCGCGGCGACGGCCACGTGGCCGCCCTGGTGGCGGCCGGGCTGGACGGCTGCGAGGCGCTGGTGGTCCGCTGCGCGATGGACATGCGGCGCGAGATGCTCCAGCCGCTGCGCGGGTGGACGGACGCCGAGTGGGAGGCGGCGGCCGACCGCCTGGTCGAGCGCGGCTGGCTGACCGCCGAGGGGACGGTCACCGAGCTCGGCCGGATCCGTCACCAGACCCTGGAGGCCGCCACCGACCTGGCCGCGGCCCGGGTCTGGGACGACTACCCGCGGACCGAACTCGACCGGCTCGCCGCGGCGTTGAAGCCGATCTCGGCGCTCTGTCGCGGCCGGCTGCCGATCAACCCGATGGGACTGCCGGACAACCAGTGACCGCTCCGCGACGTCAGGGCGAGGAGACCCGGGGCGGGCCGAGCACGATCCCGCGTCCGGCGTAGAACCGCCCGAACGACCGCCACGGCACGCGCGCGAAGGCCTGCGACTCCCCCGGGAACCCGGAGGGGTTGTGGATCAGCAGCGCCGTGTCCGTGGCACCCACCGCCAGGACCAGGTGCCCGCCACGCCGCACCGGCTCCGGCCCGTACGGCTCCCGGATCGACGGGTGCACCGAGACCATCACCAGCCGGCCGTCGGCCACCTCCGACGACACCTCCTCGGGCGTCAACTCCCGTGCCCGCGCGGCCAGTCCCCAGCGCCGCTCGACGTACTCGGCGAACGGCGCGTGGATCAGCCCGCGCAGGCTGTCACCGTCCCGCAGGTAGGCGCCGGCCGCCACGCACTCGCCCGCGAGCGCCAGCGCCGCCGGGGTCACGCCCCACCAGTGCGCCAGCGCCATCCGCAGACAGGCCACCCCGCACAGCCGCCAGGACCACCACGCGTACTCCTCCGCGGTGGCCGCGCCGGACTGCCCCCAGCGCGGATCGGCGGACGCCTCCAGCCGCCCGTCGACGATCTCCCGCACCAGCTCCGCCGACTCCCACTGCGCGTGGTACGGCACCTCGTGCACCACCCGCACCGACCGCGCCGGCGCCTGCGGCCGCGCGTCGCCCCGATCCACCATTCCCCGACGCTCTCACGGCACGGCGGCCGGGCGGCCCACGACACTCCCGGCGCAGCCGTACTCAGGCACCGGGGGCCGGCGCGGCCCCGACCTCGGACTCGCCCGCCCCGCCCGGCGCCGTCCGCGCCCCACCGGCCTCCGGCTCCGACCGGCCGGCCGACGGCTGCGGCTGCGGCTGCGGCTGCGAACCAGCGGTCTCCGGCTCCGGTGCCGGCTCCCGGTAGGCCAGCCGCTGCGCCGCGTGCCGGCCGCGCGCCTCCACCGGCAGCGAGCCGGTGGCGCCGGCCAGGCCGAACGGCGGCATGTCGAAGTAGATCGACTCGTACCCGCCCGGCGGCGCGATGTACGTCTCGTGCCAGAGCCCGACGTGCCCGCGGGCCTTGCCCTCCCGCAGCTTGCGGTTGGCGATGCCCCACACGGTGTGGTGGAAGCCGTCCGGCGCGCTCGCGTAGCCGTACAGCTTCTCCTTCGACTCCCAGTACTGGACCACGTAGTAGGTGCGCGGCGAGGCGGTCAGCAGGATGCGGCCGCGCAGGCCGCGCTCGGGGGCGCGGCGCAGGTCGTACAGCATCCGGAGCATCGAGAACATCACCGGGCCCCAGTGGTGCACGGCCCAGAAGCGGTTGATCCGCATGCCGATCAGCAGCACCACGGTGTCGCCGGTGGCGGCGGCGGTGGTGTAGCCCGGCTGCGGCTTGGCGAACAAGGCCAATTGTGCCTCCCCGTACCCTTGCCCATGTAAGCGGTGACTAGACCAGTGCCGGACGGCCCGGTCAAGGCTCGCCACCCTCACAATTCGGCTACTGTGCGGGCGGGTTGACGCCCACCCACTGCCGAGGCCACCGGTCCCCGGCCCGCTCCCCCGGGTGCGCGCGGGGCCCCGGCCCCGACGAAGGGGCCGGGGCCGGACGCGGACGGCCTACCAGGCGTAGTCCTCCGGGGCGGGCCGGTGGCCCGGGAAGAGCTCGTCGAGGTGGTCGAGGGTCTTCTGGTCGAGCTTGAGGTCGAACGCGCCGATGGCGGCGTCGAGGTGGGCCGGGGTGCGGGGGCCGATGATGGGGGCCGTGACGGCCGGGCGGGAGAGGAGCCAGGCGAGGGCGAGGTCGGCGGGGTCGGCGCCGAGTTCGGCGGCGAAGTCCTCGTAGGCCTGGATGCGGTCGCGGTGCTTGGCGAGGAGGTCGCTGACGTAGGGCATGGCGCTGCGGTCGCGGGTGCCCTCGCGCTCCTTGCGCAGGACGCCGCCGAGCAGGCCGCTGCGCAGCGGGGACCACGGGATCAGCCCGAGCCCGTAGTGCTGGAGGGCGGGGACGACTTCGAGCTCGATGGCGCGGTCGAGCAGGTTGTAGAGGGACTGCTCGCTGACCAGGCCGAGGAAGTGGCGGGCGCGGGCGGTCTCCTGGGCCTGGGCGATGTGCCAGCCGGCGAAGTTGCTGGAGCCGACGTAGACGACCTTGCCCTGGGCGACCAGGACCTCCATCGCCTGCCAGATCTCCTCCCAGGGCGTGGCCCGGTCGATGTGGTGCATCTGGTAGAGGTCGATGTGGTCGGTCTGGAGGCGGCGCAGGCTGGCCTCGACGGCCTTGCGGATGGCGAGCGCGGAGAGCTTGCTCTCGTTGGGCCAGTCGCCCATGTCGCCGTAGGCCTTGGTGGCGAGGACGGTGCGCTCGCGGCGTCCGCCGCCCTTGGCGAACCAGCGGCCGATGATCTCCTCGGTCCGCCCCCGCAGCCTGCCCTCGCTGTCGCGGCCGTAGGTGTTGGCGGTGTCGAAGAAGTTGATGCCGCGCTCGTGGGCGGTGTCCATGAGGCGGTGGGCCTCGGCCTCCTCGGTGTGGGGGCCGAAGTTCATGGTGCCGAGGCAGAGGCGGGAGACGGTCAGGCCGGTGCGGCCGAGGTGGGTGTACTCCATGGCGCCCCACCCAAGACCACACCGGCTCCGCTGTCCAGCACATTTGGCGGGAGTGCCGGAACCCGGCGGATCACCGCCCGTGGGTGGCGAACTTCCGTACGGCGAGCGGCATGCAGACCGCCAGCAGCAAGGCGCTCCAGAGCAGTGCGGCGAGGACGGCGTGCTGCGTGGGCCAGGCGGAACCGGCCCCCGAGGGGTTGCCGAACAGTTCCCGGCAGGCCTGGACGACGGAGCTGACCGGGTTCCACTCGGCGAGGAACCGCAGCCAGCCGGGCATGCCGCCGGTCGGCACGTACGCGTTGGTGATCATCGCCAGCGGGAAGACCGCCACGGACAGCTGACCGGCCGCCTCCTCCTTGCCGACGGCCAGGCCGAGCAGGGTGCCGACCCAGGTCATCACGAATCGGAAGAGCAGCAGCAGCGCGAACGCCCCTGCCGCGTCGGCGAGTCCGTTCCGGGCCTGCCAGCCGGTGGCGAGCCCGACCAGGGCCAGCAGGGCCAGGACGACCATGCTGACCAGCAGGTCGGCGAGGGTCTGCCCGAGCAGCAGCCCGGTGCGGGAGACGGGCATGGAGCGCAGCCGGTCGGTGACTCCGCGCGAGACGTCGCGGGCGGCGCCGACCATGGTCGGCATGATGCCGTTGGTGGCCACCATGGCGAACAGGCCGGGCATCAGGAACTCCCGGTAGTCGCCGCCGCCCGGCACCTGCATGGCACTGCCGAGGACGTACCCGAAGACCACCACCATCACCACCGGCACGCCCAGGGAGGCGGCCAACAGGCCAGGTGAGTGGCGGTAGTTGAGCAGGACGCGGAGCACCGAGGTCCAGCTGCCGGTGGCGAGCCGGCCGATGCCGGACGGTCGCGCCGGGGCGATGTGCGCAGTGGTCACCGGGCGGCCCTCCCGGCGTCGGCGGACTCCTGGGTGAGCGCGAGGAACACGTCGTCCAGCGAGGGCGCCCGCACCGCGACGTCCTGCGCGACGACCCCGGCGCCGTCCAGCTCCCGGACCAGCGACGGCAGCAGGACGGACACGCCGGGCGTGGTCAGCACCGTGACGGTCCGCTCGGCGACGTCCACCCGGGCGTCGCCCCCGGTCATCGAGGACAGCACGACGGCGGTGGCGGCGAGTTGTCCGGGGTCGGCCAGGGTGACGGAGACCTGGCTGCCGATCGCCGCCTTGAGCCGGTCGGGCGGTCCGGTGGCGATGGCGGCGCCGTGGTCGACCACCACGATGTCGTCGGCGAGCCGGTCGGCCTCCTCCAGGTACTGGGTGGTGAGCAGCACGGTGGTGCCGCCGTCCGCGAGCTCCTTGACGGTGTCCCAGATCGCCTGTCGGCTGCGCGGGTCGAGCCCGGTGGTGGGCTCGTCCAGGAAGAGCACCGGCGGGCTGGTGACCAGGCTGGCGATGAGGTCGAGGCGCCGGCGCATGCCGCCGGAGTAGGTGCGCACGAGCCGGTCGGCGGCCTCGGCGAGGCCGAAGCGGGTGAGCAGTTCGTCGGCGCGCTCCCGGGCCCGGCGGGCGCCGAGGTGGTGCAGCCGGCCGAGCAGGCGGAGGTTGTCGCGGCCGGTGACGCCCTCGTCGACGGCGGCGTGCTGCCCGGCGAGGCCGATGGCGCGGCGGACGTCCTCGGCGGCGCGGACGACGTCGTGTCCGGCGACCCTGGCGGTGCCGCGGTCGGGGGCGACCAGGGTGGCGAGGACGCGGACGGCGGTGGTCTTGCCGGCGCCGTTGGGGCCGAGCAGGCCGCAGACGGTGCCGGCCGGGACGGCGAGGTCGAGGCCGCGCAGGGCCTCGGTGGCGCCGAAGCGTTTCTCCACGCCCGCCATCTCGATGGCGGGTCGGGCGGTGTCGGACATGGCTCTGCCCCTCTCTAGGTACAGCGTACGTAGAAGCGCGCGCAGGCGCATCCTACTACGTACGCCGTACGTATCTAAGATGGGGAAAGCGAGGTGATCTTCCAGTGCCGTCCAGCAAGCCCACGCCGTCCAGCACGCCCGCACCGGGCGGGCCCGCGCCGGCGTCCAGCAAGCCCACGCCCCCCGAGGCCCCCGAAGTGATCTGGCTGCGCCCCGAGCGCACCGGCCGCGGCCCGCGCCCGGCCCACAGCCGCGACTCGATCGCCGCCGCGGCCATCGGGATCGCCGACGCCGAGGGCCTGGACGCGGTGTCCATGCGGCGGGTCGCGGCGGCGCTCGGCGCGGGCACCATGTCGCTCTACAACTACGTGCCGAAGAAGGAGCACCTGCTCGACCTGATGCTCGACGCGGCCACCGCCGAGTACCGGTTCCCGTCAGCGCCGAGCGGCGACGTCCGGGCCGACCTCGCCGACCTCGCCCACCAGCAGCTCGGCATCTTCCGCCGCCACCCCTGGCTGCCCGCACTGGTGCTGGCCCGCCCCGGCATCGGCCCCAACGCCCTGCGCTACACCGACCACTTCCTCGCCGTCACCGCCCCCACCGGCCTCGGCGGGAGCGACCGGATGGAGGCGATGGCCCTGATCAACGGCTTCATCGCCCAGTTCGCCCAGTTCGAGCGGACGGCGGCCGCGGGCGCCAAGTGGCAGTCCGAGCTGGTCGGTTACCTCGGCCGGGCGGCGGCGAGCGGCGAATTCCCGCACCTGGCCCAGGCCTTCGCCGCCGCGGGCCCGCCCGCGGACCCGGACCGGGCGTTCGACCGCACCCTGGACCGGGTGATCTCCGCCGTCCTGATGCCGGCGGGCGACAGCTGACGCACCGTCAGTCCGCGAGGAACTCCCTGGTCAGCAGCCCCGCCACCCGGCCGTCCAGCAGCACCAGCACCGCGGGGCGCCCGCCCGCCAGCGCCGCCCGCGCCTCGGCCGCCGACTGCCCGACGCCGACCGTCGGCAGCGCCGGCCCGAGCAGCGCGCCCAGCGGGTCCCCCGGTTCGGCGCTGCCGTCCGCGAGCGCCGCCGTCAGCACCTCCCGGGACACCGAGCCCGTCACCTCGGTCGCGTTCACCCCGAACGGGCGCGCCGGCCGCGCCAGCACCGCCGGGGCGACGCCGCCCGGCGCGTCCCGCAGCGCCCGGGCCGCCTCGCCGACGGTGGTGCCGGCGTCGACCGTCACCAGCGGCCCGGCCGCCTCCAGCAAGGGGCGCAGGCCCTCCGCCTCCTCCTCCAGGAAGCCCCACTCCCGCATCCAGGCGTCACTGTGCACCTTGGACAGGTAGGAGCGGCCCGAGTCGGGCAGCACCACCACGACCAGGTCGTCCGGCCCGAGCGTCCGCGCCACCCGCAGCGCCGCCGCGACCGCAGTGCCGGAGGACGGGCCGGCCAGCAGGCCCTCCTCGCGCGCGAGCCGGCGCGCCGTCAGCAGCGATTCGCGGTCCCGGATCCGCTCGAAGGAGTCGATCACCTCCGACCGGTAGGCCTGCGGCCAGCGGTCCTCGACGGTTTCGGGGTGGAGGAAGTGCCCGATGCTCTCGACGAACCACGGGCTGCCGTCCCCGCCCCCGTACGAGGAGGACTCCGGGTCCGCGCCGACCACGGTCACCGTGCCGCCGGAGACCTCCTTCAGGTATCCGCCGGTACCGGTGATGGTGCCGCCGGTACCGACGCCCGCGACGAAGTGGGTGACCCGGCCGCCGGTCTGCTCCCAGATCTCGGGGCCGGTGGTCCGGACATGCGCGTCAGGATTGGCCAGGTTGTCGTACTGGTTGGCCAGCCAGGCACCGGGGATCTCCTCGGCCAGCCGCTGGACCACCTTGAACAGGTGCCTCGGGTCCTCCTGGGGCACCAGGGTCGGCGCGAGCACCACCTCGGCGCCGTACGCGCGCAGGATGTCCGCCTTCTCGGCCGCCGCCTTGTCCGCCACCCCGGCGATCACCCGGTACCCGCGCTGCCGGCCGACGATCGCCAGGCCGATGCCGGTGTTGCCGGAGGTCGCCTCGATGATCGTCCCGCCCGGCCTGAGCAGGCCGTCCCGCTCGGCGGCCAGCACCATCGACAGTGCGGCGCGGTCCTTGACGCTGCCTCCGATGCTGAGGAACTCCGTCTTGGCGTAGATCGGCGCGGCGATCCCGGCGCCGAGCCGGGCGAGGCGGATCAGCGGCGTCCCGCCGATCGCGTCGAGGACGGATTCGTGAACTGCGGCCATCGTCGGCCCCTTTCGCTGGCGCTGTCCGTCCGAGCCTGCCCAGGCCAGGGGCCCGGTAGACGGCGGCGACACCGTTCCTCACGGACCGCCTTCGTCCAGGCCGTCGAAGCCCGCCCCTCCCCGCCTCACCGCCTGACCGCGCCGGCTGCGCCTCCCCGGGCCCCCGGTCAGGGTGGCCCAGAAGCCCCGGCGCTCCGACGACGGGGCCGCCGGGGCCGCCTTCGCCTTCGGCTGCGGTTGCGGCTGCGGCTGCGGCTGCGGCTGCGGCGCCGGTTGTTCCGGGACGATGCCCTGGGCCCGGGCGGCCGCGAGCCAGCTCGGCAGCTCGGAGAGCAGCAGGTCGTACAGGTCCTCGTCGGAGACCGTCCGGGGATCGCGCCCCAGGTGGACGAAGCCCGCGTTGTCGATCGGCCGCTTCTCCGGGACGGGCAGTTCGTCCAGCTTCCGCAGGAAGTCGAACTGCTTGCCGTCCGGATCCCCGAAGCCGATGAACTGCCAGAAGATCGGCAGCGTCGCCGCCTCGCACAGCCGCTTCTCCGCCGCGCTCTTGCTGATCGGGCCGCCGTCCGTCTGGAACAGGACGAAGGCCGGCGCCGTGGCCCCGCTCTCCCGGTAGTGCCGGACCACCGCGTCCATCGCCAGGTGGTAGCTGGTCCTCCCCATGTGCCCGAGGCCCGCGACGATCCGGTCGATCCAGCCCGCGTGGTCCGCCAGGGCGATCTCGGCCTGGGCGTCGACCTCGGTGGAGAAGAAGACGACCGGCACGCTCCCGTCGTCGTCCAGGTGGGCCGACAGCCCCAGCACCCGGTCGGCGAGCGCCTGGACGCTGCCGTCCTTGTAGTAGGGCCGCATCGAACCGGAGTAGTCGACCACCAGGTACACCGCCACCCGCTGGCCGTTCAGCCCGCGCCGCTCCACCGAGGCGCCGGCCGTCTTGTAGAGGCTCACCAGCCCTGGCGCGCTCCGCTCGACCTTGCTCAGACTGACGGCCATGTCCCGCTCCCTTGCCCACTGCGGCAGCCGAGCTGCCGGCGCGCGTGATCGTCAACGCGCTCCCGACACTCTGCGGGGCGGACGGCGGCCACGGCAAGCCTTCGCCCCGACCCGCCGCTCACCAGCCGTCCGGGTGCCGCGACAGCCAGTCGGCGTGCCGCTCCTTCAACCGGTCGCGCTCCTCCGGCGTGGCCAGGTGGACGTCCGCGCCGCCGTCGTACGGGTGGTACAGCCGCCGCATCCCGGTGTCCGTGACGATCACCCCGGCCTCCCGCTCGTCGGCGACCCGGCGCAGCAGCCGGTCCAGGCCGCCCCGCCGCCACTGCCGCCGTTCCACGAAGACGTGGCAGTAGGTGCGGAACTCCGGCTCGGGGTCGTCGCTCTGGAGCCAGGTGCGCCAGTGCCTCGCGTCCCGGTGCATCCGGGGGACGCTCGTCCTGCTCGTCCACCTGGGCGTGAGGACGTACACCTCGGCGCCGGCGAACAGCTCGTCCAGCACGGTGTTGTGGCGTTCCAGGACGATCGCGTACTCGCGCTCGTCGTCGGGGTACCGCTTGGACTCCGGCAGGCTGTGGAAGCGCACCCAGACGTCCCGCGCCCGGCTGTCGATCTCGTGCCCGACGGGCTCCGTGCCGGGCCACCGCCGCTCCCAGAGCGCGGTCAGCGCCTCGCGATCCACCTGGTCCCCTCCTCCGTGCCGAGGGGCGAGTCTGCCACATCCGTCCCACCAGCCCCGGCCTGGTGAAATCCCCTCGTCACGGCCGCCCGGCTCCCGTAGCGTGGTTCGGTCGATCTTGAGGGCAGAACGGGGCACCACATCATGCAGCAGCACCACGGCTGGGCCGACGAGCGCTTCGGCGCCGTCGCGGACGCCTTCGCCGCCAACTTCACCGAGTTCCCCGAACTGGGCGCCGCCGTCACGGTGTTCTCCGGCGGCCGGAAGGTGGTCGAGCTGTGGGGCGGCACGGCCGACGACCGCACCGGCCGGGCCTGGACGCAGGACACCGTCGTACCGGTGTTCTCCTGCGCCAAGGGCCCGGTGAGCATCTCCGCGCACCTGCTCGCCCAGCAGGGCCGGCTCGACCTGGACGCACCGGTCGCCCGCTACTGGCCGGAGTTCGCCCGGAACGGCAAGCAGGCCGTCACCACCCGGATGATCCTCGGCCACCGCGCCGGCCTCCCGGCCCTGGACGCGGCGCTCTCCTTCGAGGAGGTCGCCGCCTGGGATCCGGTGATCCGGGCGATCGAGGCGCAGCGGCCGCTCTGGGAGCCGGGCTCCACCCACGAGTACCACGGCCATGTGTTCGGCTTCGCGGTCGGCGAGGTGATCCGCCGGATCACCGGGCTGACCCCGGGCGTGTTCCTGCGCGAGGAAATCGCCGAGCCGCTCGGGCTGCCGGTCCGGATCGGCCTGCCGGAGAGCGAACTGCCGCGCCTGGCACGGCTGGTGGAGGCCGAGGGCCGCCGTCCGATGCCTGGCCCGGAGCACCTGCTCACCCGGATCGTCACCATGAACGGCGCCCTGGTCTTCCCCGGCCTGGACGTGCCGCACGGCTGGAACGACCCGGACCTGCACGCGATCGAGCTGCCCGGCGCGGGCGCCGTCGCCTCGGCCACCGGCCTGGCGGGCCTCTACGCGGCGGCGGCCACCGGCCTGGACGGCGGCGAGCGGCTGCTCTCCGCCGACACCGTGACCGACGCGGTGCGCGAAGTCTCCTCCGGCGCGGGCTTCCTGGGCTTCGACCTGGGCGCCCGCTGGGGCTCCGGCCTGCTGCTGGACTCCCCCGCCTTCCGCCCCCTGCTCGGCGCGCGCAGCTTCGGCAACGACGGCGCCGGCGGCCAGTTCGCCTTCGGGGACGACGAGTTCGGCGTCGGCTTCGGCTACGTCGCCAACCGGATGATCGGCCACGGCGACGCCCGGGCGAACCGCCTGATCGAGGCGGTGCGCGGGTGCCTGGGCTGACGGGCTTCCTCCCGCTCGTCACCGGGCTGGCCACCACCGGCGGCCTCGGCGAGCTGCGCTACGGCGCCTCACTGCCCGAACTCGCCGCCCACTACGGCGATCCGTGGGACGGCGGCCGCGTCCACCGCGGCCACCGGTGGCCGCACGCCTTCGGCTGGGGCGACGTGCAGACGGTGTTCTGCCGCTGCCGCCGGCTCCACGCGCTGTCGCTGCCGGTCTGGCACGGCGAGCTCGACCTCCCCCGGCCCGGCGGCGGCTCGGTGACGCTCGACACCCACGTCTCCGAGCGGGACCTGATGGCGGCGCTGACCGCCACCGGCCACGGCTGGCGGACGGTGACGTACGAGAACCTCCCGGGCCAGCGGAACCTGGAGTTCTCGCCGGCCGAGGAGGTCCGGGTCGAGCTGGTGCTCACCGACCGCGACGGCTACGACCAGCCGCCGCTTCCGGAGTGGGTGCTGCACAAGGCGGTGCTGTGGGGCTTCGAGCACGTCGAGTGCCCCGCGCCGGACGGCGACCTGCCGGACGACGGCTGGGGCGCCGGCGACCGGTAGGGCCGCCGCCGACCGGTGGGGCCGCCGCCGACCGGTGGGGCGGACGCCCGCCCGGGCCGCCCCGTCCCCGGTGGAGGGTCGGCCCGCCGCAACCGCGACGGCGCGCCTCAGCCCAGCGCCCTCGGCAGCACCACGCGCACCCACTCCTCCGGCTGCGAGAGGTGCGGCGCGTGCCCGGCGCCCGCGTACAGGTGGCGTTCCGGCTGGGGCAGGGCGAGGTCGATCAGGTCCAGCACCTCGCCGAACATCGGGGCGCTGTCGTCGCTCTGGGTGAGCAGCGCGGGCTCGCCGAACCGGGACAGCCCGGTGAGGTCGAGGTCGAGCGCGTCCGGGTCGCGCAGCTCGTCGAGGTAGGTGGGCGCGTTGCGGATGTAGGTGTGCCGGACCGGCGCGGGCAGTTGCTCCCAGGCGCCGGGGCCGAGGGCGAGGCTGTCCACGTACAGTTCGGCGGCGGCGGCCGACTCCGCCTGCTCCAGCAGCTCCCGGACGGCGGCGATCCGGTCGGCGAAGGCGGTGCCGATCGGGCGCAGGTCCGGGTCGGCGAGCAGGATTCCGGTCCCCGGCGGCTCGTGCACGGCGATCCCGCGCAGCAGGTCGGGCCGGGCGGCGGCGAGGCGGAGGGTGACCAGTGCCCCGTAGGAGTCGCCGTAGGCGAAGGCGGGCGCCAGGCCCAGCCCCTGGATCAGCCCGGCCAGGTCGGCCGCGTCCTCGTGCACCGAACCCTGGGTGAGCGGGTCCTCGCTGCGACTGTGCCCCCGGCGGTCGTAGGCGACCGCGGTGGTGGACTCGGCCAGGCCCGGCAGCACCCGCGCCCAGGAGTCCGCATCGCTCCAGGAACCGTGCACCAGGACGACGCCGGGGCCCTCACCACGGGCCTCGTAGTGCAGCGCCACCCCGTTCACCCTGATCTCGGCCATCACGAGTCTCCCGATCTCGGCGGTGCTCCCCCACCAGCGTGACACAACCGCCCGGAAGGCTCAGGTCCTCCGGTGGCGGGCCCGTCGAGGGCGGCCGGGCGGATCGCGCCGGCCCTCTCCGCGGGTGGTCGGGCGGATCGCGAGGGCCGCCTCCCCTGGTGATCGGGCGCCGCGCGGCCGTGCCGGACCGCCGGTCCCCGGCCACCGCGGTCGCCCGGCGCCCAGCCCCGCCCCGCCCTGCCCAAGGCGGTCACCCGGCGTCACCGGCCGCCCCGCCACCGCCCGTTGCGATGACGGTCCGTTACCGGTGTCCCGGGCGCGGTCCTCAGCTCAGCACCCGCACCGGCGGCTCGTCCCGGGTCCCGTCCTCCGCGACCACCGTGAACCGCTCCGGGCCCGACACCGACAGGTCCACCGGGTAGAGCGACGCGGTGTCGTTGACGTCCAGCACGGCGCTCTGCCGCCCGGTCGCCACCTCCACCCTGGTCACACGGCCCCGGGTCATCGCCCACACCGAGCCGCCGTCCACCACCAGGCCGGTCACCTGGTCGTCCAGCCCCGCCGTCCAGCGCCGGCCGCCGTCCGTGAGCGAGTACGCCAGCAGCCGGCCGGTGGCGGTCCGGCTCGGGTGCTTGCCGCCGCTGATGCCGATGTCGCCGGGCTTCTCCCCCGGCACGACGAACAGGTCCCCCACCACCACCCCGCCGAACAGCGGCCGGGCGGTGAACTCGTCGAAGGCGTGCAGCCCGCCCAGCATCACGTCCAGGTCGTACTCGTCCCCGGCGACCGGTATCGCCGCCCGCTGCCGGCCGGTCCGGTCGTAGCTGAGCACCGCGTGGGTGCCGCGCTCGGCCTGGGCGTCCACCCACACCGCGAGCGGGTCGACCGACACCACCGCGAGGTTCTTCAGCCCGCCCGTCGCGGGCAGCGCGATCCGCTGCTGCTCCCGGCCGTCCGCCGGGGCGAGCGAGCGCAGCACGGGAGCGGTGTCGCCGCACTGCGCGACCGTGACGGCGTCCCCGGGGCCGCCCGCGACCTGCAGCGGGGTGCAGCCGGGATCGGCCGCGCTGTGCCAGACGTCCCGGCCGTCCGCCAGCCGAACGGCGCGCCAGCCGGCCTTCTCCTGGAGCAGGGCCTGCTGCCCGGCCACCGCGACCACGTCCGGCGTCGCGTCGTCCCCGTCCCGGGCGGGCGCGTCCACGGTGGCGGTCCAGCCCTCCCGGCCGTCGGCGAGGTCGAGCGCGGTGACGGCGGAGCAGGGCCCGTCGTGCGGCGAGTGGCCGATCAGGCCGAGGGCGTCGCCGCGGGCCGTCCCGTCGGGCCCGGTGCCGCGGCTCATCGCGCACACCGTGTCCTGCCCGGGCGGGGACCAGCTCCAGGCGACGGCCCCGGTGGCGCTGCGGTAGGCCACCACCAGGTCCGGGCGGACCCGCACCACGAGGTCCCCGCTGGTCCAGCTGCCCACTGCACGGACCGTGGAGGGCCGGTCCAGCGGCGCCTTCCAGGAGTCGTTGAGCCCGTCCCCGGCGAAGCCGACGAAGATCGCGAGCCCCAGCAGTGCCCCGACCGCGGCCGAGGGGAAGCCGGCCCTCGGGTGGATCAGCGCCCAGACGAAGCCCGCACCGCAGGGCATCAGCCCGAGGATGCTGATGATCCCCATGTACGCGAGGCTCTCGCCGCCGAACCCGTTCGCCGGGCCGAACAGCACGGCGAGCCCCATGCTCGCGAACATCGCCCCCAGCACCCCGCCGGAGACCACCATCCAGGTCTCCTTGTCCCAGGCGAACCTGGCTCCCCACCTCGCCCGGACGACAGTGTCCTCGGGCCGAACGGCCATGCCGGTCTCTCCCCTGCGACGCGCCGCCCACCGCGTCGGGGCGACGATCATCGGATCGTCGCAGAGCGCGCCATGATCCGGAACAAAGAGCAGGGAAAACCCCGGCCATGACCCGCACATACCAGGCCCCGAGCGCCGGGACCGTGACGAATCCTCCCCCCGCGCGCCGGCTGCCGCCCGTCCGCGCCCCGTCCACCGGCGGCCCCGTCCGCCCCTGTCCGGCCGCCGTCGGATCGCCGTCCGCCCCCCGTCCGGCCCCTGTCCGACCGCCGTCCGACCGCCGTCCGACCGCCGGAAATCGATTGCCCGCCGCTGGGGCGCTGGCTAGCGTTGCCCGACATGACCGCGACACCCGCCATCCCCGACTGGCGCACCGCCAACCGTGCGAACTGGGACGAGCGCGTGCCCGTCCACGCCACCGGCCCGTTCTACGACCTTCCCGGCTTCGTCGCGGGCCGTGACACCCTCCAGGACTACGAGCCCGCCGAGGTCGGCGACGTCACCGGTCGCACGCTGCTCCACCTCCAGTGCCACCTCGGGCTCGACACCCTCTCCTGGGCCCGCCGCGGCGCCGTCGTCACCGGACTGGACTTCTCCGCCCCGGCCGTCGCGGCCGCCGCCGACCTCGCCGCCCGGATCGGCGCCGACGACGCCCGGTTCGTCACCTCCGACGTCTACGACGCCGCCGAGGCGCTCGACGGACGGACGTACGACATCGTCTACACCGGCTTCGGCGCGCTCTGCTGGCTCCCCGACCTCGCCCGCTGGGCCCGGACGGTCGCCGCGCTCCTCGCCCCCGGCGGCTTCCTCTACCTCGCCGAGCACCACCCGGTGGCCGACGTCCTCTCCGACGACGGGCGCAGCTTCGAGGAGGACTACTTCGAGCGCACCCCGATCCTCGTCGACCACCCCGGCACCTACGCCGACCCGGACGCCCGGCTCGACGCCACCGTCACCGTCCAGTGGCAGCACGGCCTCGGCGAGGTCGTCACCGCGCTGGCCGAGGCCGGCCTCCGTCTGGACTTCCTCCACGAGCACGCCCACGCCCACTTCCGCGTCCCCGCCGGCTCCCCCGCGCCGCAGTCCTACTCCCTGCGTGCCACCCGGCCCCGCTGACCCCTCCCGTGCCGCGCCCGGCTCTCCGGCCGGTTCCTCACCGGTTCTTCGCCCGGTTCTTCACCGGCTCTCCGCCCGGCCCGGCGGCCTGCCCACGGGCGCGCCCTGAACGGCCTCCCGGAACGGCCTCCCTGGCGGGCACATATTGGCCCCTCAGCCTCGGCCCGGTTCCCCGCCCGGCACCCAGTTGCCGTGCAGGCCCAGCGGTACCCGCACCGGCAGGTGGACACGGGCGAGGGGCTCGCCGGTGAAGTCCTGGGCGGCGAGGATCACCAGGTCCGCCGCGCCCCGGTCCGGGTCGTGGACGTAGGCCATCAGACAGCCGTCGTCCTCCGCCGTCGGCGACTCCGCGGGCACGAACACCGCCTCGCCCACCGCCCCGTCACGCCCGAAGTCGTGGACCTCGACGGTCCCCCGGCTCAGGTCGTGCTTGAGCAGGGCGTTGCGGAAACCCTCGTCCGGGCGGTCGCCCCCGGGGCCGGCCGCGGGCGCGTAGAGCTCGACGGCGGCCGCGTAGCCGTAGCGGTAAGGGCGCCCGGTGTGACGGGAGTTGACGCGCGGGAATTCCTGGACCCGGTCGTCCAGCCGCTCCTCCCGCACCGTCCCCGCCGCCAGGTCGATCGTCCAGCGGTCGAGCGTGGGCCGGCTCGCGCCGATGTCGCGCAGGTCGATGCCCGGCGGGTGCCGCACGACGTCGACCACCAGTGAATCCGCCGTCCGCTCGTACGCGTTGAGGGTGTGGCCGACCAGGTGCGGCGCGAGCTCGAACCACCGCACCGCGCCGCCCTCGCGCGGCATCACCCCGATCCGCGCGGCGCGCCGCTCGTCCCAGGTGAAGGGCACCCCGGTGGCCAGGTGCGCCACGCTGAACACCACCGGCGTGTCGTACAGCAGCACGAACCGCTCGGTGAGCGCGAAGTCGTGCATGTACGGGTTCCCGGGCACCTCGATCAACGTGCTGCGCCGGACGGCGCCGGCGGCGTCCATCACGATGTGCTGCACCTGGTCGGAGCCGTACCGGAAGGCCAGCGAGTGCAGTTCCCCGCTGTGCGGGTCGAGGATCGAGTGGGCGTTGGCGCTGAACCCCTCCGGCGTGGCGCCCAGTTCGCACGGCCCCACCGTGTCCAGCTCGTAGGTGAGTTCGTACGGGCGGATGCCGCCCTCGATCAGCGCGTAGGTGCGCCCGGCGAGGCCCGCGACCTGCACGTTGGGGGAGATGTCCAGCCGCTCGTCGACGGGCGTGCCGCGCCGGGGCTCGCCGAGCCGGTCGGCGACCGCACCGGAGCGGACCCAGCGGTTGCGGTACCACTCGGCGCGCCCGTCCCGGATCCGGACACCGTGCACCATGCCCGCGCCGAGGGTCCACAGGTGCGCGGCCGGATCCTCGATGCCCAGCGGATTGGGGCCGTTGCGCAGGTAGCGCCCGTCGAGGTGGGCCGGTATGCGGCCGGTGACGGGCAGGTCGTGGGCGGTGACCTCCTCGGTCACCGGGGCGAAGTTCCCGCACAGGAAGCGGTTGCGGCTCGTGCCGTCACGGTCCGGACCGTCGCTGCTCATGGTGTCGACCTCTCGTCAGGTGATGGGGTGGCGGCGGCGAAGGCCCGTCCCAGCGCGGCCATCAGCGCCTCGTAGCGCGCCCCGGCATCGGCCGGCGCGAAGTGGCCGGCGAGTTCCAGGCTCACCGCGCCGTGGGTGGCCGCCCAGAAGAGCTTGGACACCTCGTGGGCGTCGGCGGGCCGGAAGACCCCGGCCGCGATGCAGGCCTCCACCGCGGCCACCGAGGCACCGAACGCGCCGTCCGCGACGGCCAACGCCTCGGCGCCCGGCCGGAATCCGGGGACCGGCTGCTCGAACATCACCCGGTAGTAGGCGGGTTCGGCGATCGCCCGCTCCCGGTAGGCCCGGCCGAGCTCGGTCAGATGGGCCAATGGGTCGTCCCCGCGCGGGACTTGCTCCTGCGCCCGGCGCAGCCGCCCGAAGCCCTCCCGGTACAGCGCGTCCAGCAGCCCCTCCTTCCCGCCGAACATCGTGTACAGCACCTTGGTCGAGGAGCCGATCTCGGCGGCGATCCGGCGCACGGTCAGTGCGGCGGGGCCTTCGGCGACGAGGAGGGCGATGGCGCGGTCGAGGATCACGGCGCGCACGGCACCCTGGCCGACCCGCTGCGCGTCCTGGTAGGGCGTGCTCATGGGCAACAACGTAACCGACGGGAAACAGTGTTACCACCCTTTGCGCGCAACGGTTTTCGACACCCACCCGGCCCGACCGTCCAGCCGCCCCGACTAGACTGGCGCGCTCGAAAACCGAGGGGAGTCAGCGATGAGCGGTGCCACCCGCTGCGACCAGGTCGCGGCCGAGGCGGGCCTGGGTGAACGGCGGCGGCTGTACCGGACCAGCCGCCGGATCGGCGACGGAGTGGGCAAGTGGGGCCTGGGACTGCCCGGCATCCTCGTCATCGCCGCCTCCGGCTGGACCTGGTGGGGCGCCGTCCTCGCGGTCGCCGCCGTGACGGCGGCCGCCTGGGCCTACAAGAACGTGCCGCCGCGCTCCGGGCTGGTCGCCGTGGCGCGCTACGAGGGCGGCCTCGTCCTCCACCACGCCGGCGGCGACTTCCGCGCCCTGCCCTGGGACGCCATCGAGAGCCACGAGTACATACCCTCCCGGATGGAATTCCGCGGCAACCTGAGCATCGAGCACTTCGGCCGCGTCGTCATCCTGGCGCGCGGCCGCGAAACCCCCTTCGTGGTCTCGAAACTGGCGGGCCGTTACGAACCGGGGCTGGCCGAGGCCATCCGCGCGGGCCTGATGCCGCGCTACACCGCGCCGCTGCACGAGCGGTTCGAGGAAGAGGGGCACGTCGTATTCGGGACGGTGCTCGCCGTGCTGCCCGCGGGACTCCTCGTCGACCCCGGCAGCGACCACGGCACGGCCCCGCTGCCGTGGAGCGACCTCCAGGACGTCACCGCCGAGAACACGCGCGAGCTCCGGATCACGGCGCGCACCGAACCGAGCCCGGGCGGACGGGTCGTCACCCGCGTCCTCGCCGATGCGGACGTCGTCGCGGCGTTCCTCCGGGAGACCCGGGAGAAACTCCTGCCGGAGCAGCACGCCGAGTGACCGGGCCACCCGACCGGGTCGGCGTGACCGGGGCCGCGTGACCGGGGCCGCGGCCCCGCCCCGAGCGCACCGGTCGACTCGACGGCCGTCCGCCAGGGCGCGCCAACCCCGCGCCACGGTGCGACCGTTGACATGCGCCGGGCATCCGTCGCAGCACCGGCGGCACCGGGTCCGCGCGCCGTGCTGCGCCGACCGGGTCAACCTCGGCACCGGACTGTACGCGGACGCCCGGTCGGCTCGTTCTGCTGTACATGCCTCCCCCGATCCCGATGCCACCGCCGCTGCCCGCACACAGCACCGCACGGAACGCCGCTCGGAGGTTCCCGTGGCCGTGATCGGCCGTGCGGCGGCCACCGTGGTCGCACTGGGCATCCTGCTCATCCCGGCGGCCGTCACGGCGGGCACCGACCTGCCGCCCGAGCTCGGCGCGGGCTGGTGGGAGGTGTCGGCCAACGCCGCCAACGTCCGGGTCGACCACTTCGGCGAGGAGACCGTCGTCGGGTTAGCCCGTTCGGGTGACCGGGTCGAGGTCGTGGACACCTGGACCTCACCGCTCGGCGCCCGCTGGGCGAAGGTCATGGTGGTGCGCACCCGGGTCTCCGGCTGGGTCCTGTGGTCCCTCCTCGCGCACCGGGCCCCGTCCTCGGAACCGTAGAATCCGCCTGTACACATCAGGAGGGATTTCGCGTGTTCCGAGCGCAGCGTCCGCGCACCGCAGAGCTGACCGCACGACAGGGAGAGGGGCCGGTCGACGGCGTCGCCCTGCTGCTGCCGGGCGGATTCCTCCGCAGTCGGCGAGCACCGCTGAAGGTCGCCGAGCTGGGCCTGCGGGACCTGGCCGCCGAGCTCACCGACCGCGGCCGGCCGCACGGCCTCGCGGTGCACATGCTGCGCTACCGCCACGGCGGCTGGAACGGCGCGGACGCCGACACCGCCGTCGACACCCTGTGGGCGCTCGACGAGCTGGCCCGGCTGTACCCGGGCGCACCCGTCGTCCTGATCGGCAACTCGCTGGGCGGGCGCGCCGCCTTCTGGTGCGCCGGGCACCCGTCCGTGGTCGGCGTTGCCGGGATCGCGCCGTGGCTGCCCAGCGGCGACCCGGTCGACCAGCTGGCCGGGCGGCGGGTGCTGATCGTCCACGGCACCGGGGACCACAGCTCGGCCAGTGCCACCCAGTCCCTGGAGTACGCGCTGCGCGCCCGCCGGGTCGTCCCGGACCTCGCGCGGTACGAGGCCCCGGGCGCCAACCACCTGCTGATCCGCGAGTCCCGCGACATCAGCGCGCTGACCACCGCGTTCACCCTCGCCGCCCTGGGCGCCGAGCCCGCCCCGCTGATGACGGGAGCGGTCTGCACCCGGCTCCCGGCCCGGGTCTAGGCCCGGCCCCGGCCCCAGGCCCCGGCCCCGCCGCACCCCGCGCCGTCCCGCGCCGTCCCGCGCCCCGGGCCTCCCCTGCCGATCGACAGGGGAGGCCCGGTCGCTTTCCGGCGGGATTCCTGCCGATCGGCACATGCGCGAACGGGGTTCCGGCGATCAGTCTTGGAGTCACCGCGACGGCGGCCGCCCGGGCCGCCGCGGAAGGGAGCCTCCACCGTGTTCCACGACCACGATCTCCACCTCCGCACCCACCGGATGCAACTGAACGGCAGTCAGCTCCGTGTTCTCCGGGGCGGATCACTCCGCCCCTCACCCGTCCTCACGGCACCGGAGAACTCATGCCCGCCACCAAGCCCGCCGCCCTCGCGCTCGGCCTCGCCGCCCTGCTCCTCACGGCCGTGCCTGCCGCACCCGCCCTCGGCCAGGCGCCGCCCGGCGGTCCCGATCCGGTCGTCCTCGACGCCGCGATCGCCGCCCGGCCGGGAGACCCTGCGGCGGGCGTGATCGCCCGGGTGACGGTCGACGGCCGGGCCTGGCGCGGCAGTGCCGGCGATCCGGTGAGCGGGCGGCCGGTGGCGTCGAACGCCTCGTTCCGGATCGGCAGCATCAACAAGACCTTCGTCGCCGCGGCGGTGCTCCAGCTCGCCGCCGAACAGCGGATCTCCCTGGACGGCACCGTCCAGCAGTACCTGCCCGGCACGCTGCCCGCCGACTTCACCCTGCCGATCACCGTCCGTCAACTCCTCGACCACACCAGCGGACTGCCACAGGCCGTCGAGGGTCCGAACACCCAGGATCCCGACGAACTGATAGCGCGCCGCTTCGGGCTGGAGACGCTCGACCAGGTCGTCCAGAGGACGCTCCGCCCCGAGGACGGGCACGTGGTCACTCCGTCCTTCACCCCGGGCGCCGCCCAGGAGTACAACAACTTCAACTACCGGCTGGCGGGCCGGATCATCGAGCAGGCGACCGGGCACACGATCAGGGAGGAGGTGACGGCCCGCATCCTGAAGCCGCTCGGCCTGCGGCACACCGAGGTGCCGGAGGGCAGGCCCACGATGCCCGAGCCTCATCTGACCGGCTACTTCGCCGACAGGGCCGGCACTCCGATCGACGTCTCCGAGCAGGGCGGCAACTCGGAGTCGATGGTGTCCACCCCGGCCGACCTGGACGTCTTCCTGCGCGCCCTGCTGGACGGCGAACTCCTGCCGCCCCAGCAGCTGAACGACCTGCTCACCCTGCCGCGGGACGCCTCCGGCCGGCTGCTGCCCGTACGCGGAGCCGGCGAGTGCCGGTTCGGTCCGGACAAGGGACGGGCCTGCTACAGCGCCGGGCTGATGGCCATCCCCCTGCAGGACGGCACGGTGCTCTGGGGCAAGACCGGGCACGACCTCGGGTACTCCGACGGCTTCTTCACCACCCCGGACCTGCGCAGGAGGCTGGTCTACTCCGTCGGCACCGGGAACGGCGCCCCGGCACCGGCGCTCCGCCTCGCCGCCACGACCTTCGGCCCCTTCGCGCCCTGAGCCCGACCGGTTCGGCGCAGCCGCCGCCGGTCCTCCCCGCCGCCGACCGCCCGCCCGCGCGCCCACCACTGGAAGGAACCCGCATGATCACCGTCCCCGCCGGGCTCCACCGGACCACCGTCGACCGCGAGGGAGCCCCCGGCGCGGCCTGGATCGCCGAACTCCCCGGCCTCGCCGCCGAACTGCTGGATCGCTGGAACTGCGTGCCGGACGGCGCCGCCACCCACGGCGGCGTCGGCCTGATCCTCCCGGTCCGCCGGGCAGCCGGGCGCGCGGCCGTGCTGAAGGTGTCGTTCCCCCACCCGGGCAACGTGCACGAGCCGGACGCCTTCGCGGTGTGGGCGGGCCGGGGAGCCGTCCGGCTGTACGAACGGGACGACGAGCGCTTCGCCATGCTGCTCGAACGGGCGGGCCCGACGACGCTCGCGGAGGTCCGGGACGGCGACGAGGTGCTGACGGCCGCCGGGCGGCTCAGCCGCCGGCTCGCCGTCCCGGCACCACCGGGCCTGCCCCGGTTGAGCGAGCGGGCCGAGGAATGGGAGGCCCGGCTGCGCATCGACGCGGCCTCCCTGCCCCACGACCTGTCGGCCCGCGCGGTGGACGCCGTCCTCGCGACCGTCCGCGACCTCGCCCGCGTCCAGCCGGAGGTGCTCGTCCACGGCGACCTCCACCCCCGCAACATCCTGCGGGCCGAGCGCGAACCCTGGCTGGCCGTGGACCCCAAGGGCTGCGTGGGAGACCGGGCCCACGACGCCGGCACCCTGGTCGACGCGACGAGCCTGCTCAACGCGACGGACGTGCGCCGCGCCGTCCTCCACGCGCTCGACGTCTTCTCCGAGGCCGCCGGGCTGGACCGAGAACGCACCCGCCGCTGGGCCCAACTCCACGCCGTCCAGGCCGCCTTCCGGGGCCGACGGCACGGGTTCCGGCGTGTCCGGGGAGGCCCTGAGCTCGCCCGGCTCACCCGGTACGCGGACGGCCTCGCCGAAGCACTCACCCCCGTGTGACCGCATCCACCCGACCGCCCCCGCCCGACCGCTTCCACCCGGCGCACCCGCCGGGTCCGCGCCGCCGCTCGATCACCGGATCCATCACCGGACCGGGCCGCCGCGCCACCGCGCCACCGAAATCGTGTTGGCGGCCGGCAGCCCGTGCTGCCTATGGTCGGGGGATGACCACTCGAACCTTCCGCATCATGGTGCGCGGCGTCTTCGACGGCCTCACCGACGAACAGCGCGCCGAACTGCTCGCCGCCGCACCCGCGCACGACGTGCTGCACGCCGCCTTCACCCGCGAGGGCCACCTCAGCTACGACCTCTCCGCACGGGCCGCCTTCACCTTCCGCTTCCTCGACGAGGGCGAGGCCGAGGAGGACATCCTGGAGGCCACCGAGCGGGCCGAGCAGTCGGCGCGGGACTGGCTGACCGAACGCGGCTACGGCTGCAAGAACCTCCGCTCCCAGGCCGAGGACCTCTCCCAGGCGCCGCTCGGCAAGCGTCAGCGCCGCGCCGCCGCCACCGGTCGCTGAGCCGACCCCTCCCCCTCCGCCACCTCCTTGACGGCTTCCTCCCGGGATATACTTGAGCAGTCAAGGAGGTGGCAATGACAGACCAGCCGGTCCAGCCCGAGCAGCCCGACCGATCGAAGCAGGTGGGACCCGTGCAGCAGACCGCGACCGCACCGGCCACGCCGGACCCGAGCCCCGACCCGTTGGACACCGCCCTGCGGCTGGTCCGCGCCCAGACGGCCGTGGTCAAGCGCTTCGACGCGAGCCTCAGCGGCCTGCACGGCGTCAGCCTGGCCGACTTCACGATGCTGCTCCACCTCTCCCAGGCCCCCGGCGGCCGGATGCGCCGGGTCGACCTCGCCGAAGCCCTCGGGCTCACCGCCTCCGGTGTGACCCGCGGCCTCGCACCGCTGGAGCGGATCGGCCTGGTCGCCCGCGAGGCCGCCGCCCGCGACGCCCGGGTCGCCTACGCCGCCCTCACCCCGACCGGCCGTGAGCGTCTCGCCGAGATGCTGCACACCGCCCGCCAGGTCGCCGCCGACCACTTCGCGACCGAGCAGTGGAGCCCCGAGGACCTCGGCCGGCTGTCCACCCTGCTCACCCGCCTCGGCGGAACCGCCCCCGGCCAGCGCCTCACCTGATCCGCCCGCACCGCGCACCCACCACCCGCCCACCCTGCCCGCACACACCGCCACCGCCCCCGCCAGTCCCGCCGTCGGACCCCACCTCCTAGGCTGGCCCCGCACGACCCGTACCGCCCGCACCACCCGAACCGACAGCACCGACAGCACCGACAGCACCGCGCGCACCGCACCACCCCGGGAAGGACAGCACCATGACCGACACCCCCGGCACCGGGCCCGGCCCGGAAAGCGCCCTCGCCGACGCCCAACGCGCGCACTGGCAGCAGACCTACGCCGCCAACCCGGGGATGTACGGCGAGCGGCCCTCGGCCCCCGCCGAGTACGCCGCCGAGGTGTTCGCCGCCGCCGGAGCCCGGGACGTACTGGAACTCGGCGCCGGCCACGGGCGCGACACGCTGCACCTCGCCCGTGCGGGCTTCCGCGTGCTGGCCGCCGACTTCAGCCCGACCGCCCTGCACCAGCTGCGCACCGCCGCCACGGACCAGGAACTGGCCGACCGGCTCTCGGTCCTCACCCATGACGTCCGCGACCCGCTGCCCCTTCCCGACGCCTCCGTCGACGCGGTCTTCGCCCACATGCTGCTCTGCATGGCGCTCTCCACCGAGGAGATGAAGGCGCTCGTCGCCGAGGTCCGCCGGGTCCTGCGACCGGGCGGCACCTTCGTCTACACCGTCCGCCACACCGGCGACGCCCACTACGGCGCCGGCACCGGCCACGGGGACGACATCTGGGAGCACGGCGGCTTCGCCGTCCACTTCTTCCCCCGCGTGCTGGTGGACGCGCTCGCCGAAGGCTGGCGCCTGACCGACGTCCATCCCTTCGAGGAGGGCGAACTGCCCCGCCGCCTCTGGCGCATCACCCAGGAGACCCCGCGATGACCGCACCCGACGCCGCCGCCCCCGACGCCGCCAAGGCCGGCACCCCCGACGCCGCCACCCCCGGCACCACCGCCCCCGACCTCACCGTCGACGGCACCGGCCTGCTCTGCGTCCAGCTGCTGCTCCGGCTGCGCGCGCAGATCGCGCACCTCCCGGCCGGCGCCGTGGTCCACATCCACACCACCGACCCCGCCGCCCCGCTCGACCTCCCCGCCTGGTGCCATCTGACCGGCCACGCCTACCTCGGCCAGGTCCCGTACGAGGCCACCGACCGCGAGGTGTACGCGCTGCGGCTCACCTCCGCCCCGGTCCGCACCCGCCCCGACCGCCCCTGGCACCCGGCACCCGCCACCGACTGACCGGCCCCGCCCTCCGCTCGCCCCACGCCGCCGCTCGCGCCGTCCCGCCGGACGCCCACCCCGCCCGACCACCCCGCCCGACCGCGTCGCCCGGAAACCCCGCGCATCCACCCCCACCGCCGGGACAGACTGCGTCCATGCCCGCAGCCGATGCCACGCCCGCACCCCCGCCCGCGCCCCCGCACTCACCCACACCCCCCACCACCAACCACCTCCTCGGCCACCCGCCCGACGCCCGCCTCCTGCTGCTCAACTGCGACGACCTCGGCCTGGACGAGTCCGTCAACCTCGCCGTGGTCGACGCCGTCCGGAACGGCATCGCCGCCTCCTGCAGCCTGATGACGCCCTGCGCCGCCGCGCCGCACGCGCTCCGGCTGCTGCGCCGGCACCCTGAGGTCCCCTTCGGCGTCCACCTCACGCTGGTCTGCGAGTCCGCGGACCGCCGCTGGGGTCCGCTCGCCGCCCGCGACCGGGTGCCCTCCCTCCTCGACGACTCCGGAGGGTTCTTCGCCCCCACCCCCGCCGGACGCGCCGCACTGCTCGCCCGGGCCCGACTCGACGACGTCGAGCGCGAGTTCCGCGCCCAGATCGACGCGGTCGCGGCGGCCGGCCTCGCCCCGACCCACCTCGACTTCCACTGCCTGGCCGACGGCGGCCGCGAGGACGTCCTCGACCTCACCCTCGCCCTCGGCGCCGAGTACGGCCTGGCGGTCCGGGTCTGGCTGCCGCCCGCACTCGCCCGGCTGCGCGCGCAGGGCCTGCCGGTGGTGGACCACGGCTTCCTCGACAGCTTCACCGTCCCCCTGGAGGACAAGCCCGCCCACTACGCCCGCCTGCTCGCCGCGCTCCCCCCGGGCCTCACCGAGTGGGCCCTGCACCCCGGCACGGCCGGCCCGAGGACGGACCCGAAGGGAGATCCGAACCATCACGGCCCGAACCGTCACGGCCCGAACCGCCCCGCC
Source organism: Kitasatospora sp. NPDC057738 (assembly GCF_042798815.1). Classification (NCBI taxonomy): domain Bacteria; kingdom Bacillati; phylum Actinomycetota; class Actinomycetes; order Kitasatosporales; family Streptomycetaceae; genus Kitasatospora; species Kitasatospora sp. NPDC057738. The sequence goes on from NZ_JBHVJT010000059.1 coordinate 52,424, forward strand.
CCGGACGACGGTTGGCGCGTCCGGCGCACCGACCACGCGTTCCTCGTCTCCCCCGAGGCCCGCCGACTGCTCACCGAGCTCGGCATCACCGTCCTCGGCTACCGCACGCTCCAGGAGGCCTGGCAGCGGGCCCGAGGACGGCTCGCGGCCGAGGCCCCCGGGCCGCCCGGTGTGCCACGATGAGGAGGTACGAACGATCCAGCGCCACAGGGAGGTTGACCGCCGTGGACCCGATCATCAGCTGCCGCTGGCAGGACCCGAACGGCGAGTGGGCCCTGACCGTCGGCCACAACGGCGACGACTGGGAACTGCTCGCCTCCGCCCCCGCCTGGTCGGAGTCGATCCCCTTCTCGAACCCGGACGAGGTCCGCCGGCTCGCCCAGGCGCTGCTGGACCTGCCCGCCGACCCCGAGCCGTACGAGTTCGAATGGCAGCTCTCCCGCGCCGGTTCGGCCCCGGCCGAGGGCAAGCAGCAGCCGCACTTCGCGACCTTCGCCGTCGGCCTCGACCCCACCGACGACCACCGCCCCTACCTCGCCTACCAGTCCTACTACGACCTGGGCCGGGCGACCGGAATCGGCCTGGAGGTGATCTGCGAGGACCCGCCGGTCGACCACCTCCGCGCCCAGGCCCACGCCTTCCTCACCACCTTCCCCGGCCCCGCCCGCCGATAGCCCCACCCCACCCTCCGGCACCCCCAGCCGCACCCGCACCCCCGTCACGCGCCCCCGACCCCCGCACCGGCTCACGCCACGGCGCGCACCGCCCAGTTCACCTCTGCCGCCCAACTCTCCGGTGCGGCCCACCCGTTGACCACCGCCAGCAGCTCCAGGTACCGCTCCCGCCGCGGATCGGCCATCGCCCCCAGCCGCTCCGCCAAACGGTCACGCAGCGCCCCGGCATCTCCCGGCACCGCCCCCGCGCACCACCGCCCGTACCGCTCCACCAACTCCGCGACGACGGCCGCCGCCTCCACCGAGTCCGGCTCCACCCCGGCCGCGACCGCCGGTCCGGCCAACTCCCTTACTGCCACGGCCAGTCCGGGCCTCGGCAGATGCGCAGCGGCCCGCACCGCCACGACCACCCCCTCCGCCGCGTCCGCCGCTTCCGCCCCGGCCACCCCCTCCGCCGCGTCCGCCGCTTCCGCCTCGGCCGCCTCGGCCTCGGCGAGCCCGCGCAGCAGCGCCCGGAACCCGGTGTCCCCCGCCAGCCGCGCCAACTCCACCCAGGCCTCGACCTGTTCGACCGAGGGTTCCTCCGGCAGCTCCGGCGTCAACGAGCGCGCCACGGCGGCGAACCGCCCGCCCCTCCCGATCCCACCGTCCCCTGTCCCGTCGTCCCCGATCCTGCCGAACACCCCCGCCAGGAACTCCCCGATCAGGTGCCCCCGTTCGTCCTCCGTGAGCCGGGCCAACTGGTGCACGAGCGTCAACTCCTCAGGTGTCGACCCGAGCCTGGCCACCGTCCCGAGCACGGCCCGCCGCAGTCGCAGCACCCGGATCTGGACGTCGATCGCCTCCGCCTGCGCGGCGGCGACATCGGCCGGCGTCAGTTCGCGCTCCACCACCCGCCGGATCGCGGGCAGTCCGAGCCCGAGCTCCCGCAGGGTGCGGACCAGTTCCAGGCGGGCGACGGCGTCGGCACCGTACCGCCGGTGGCCGGCCGGGTTGCGGTCAGCCGGCGGCACGATCCCCTGGTTCGAGTAGAAGCGGACGGTCTTGACCGTCAGCCCCGTCCGTCGGGCCAGCTCACCGATGGTGTACGTCGTGTCGCCGTTCATGGCACCACCCTGCTACCTCCCCCCACGGGAGGTGCAAGCCCCCTCACCCGCGAGGCCCGCGAGGCCTGCGAGACCCGCGAGACCTCCGGGGCCCCTGGGACCGGTGGGGCCCGTCGGGCCCGCGCCGGTGCTCACCCTCCCGCCCGGAGATCCCGGAGCGCCCGGAGCGCCGGGGCGTCCGCCAGGCGGCGAACAGGACGCCCGCCGCGCCGATGACCGCCTGGAGCGCCCCCGCACCGGCCGTCAGGCAGATCAGGGTGCACACCGCCAGGATCGCCATCAGGGCGATCAGGTCGAGCGTCCGGCCGTCCGTCACGGCCCGGCGCACCCCGGGTCCCCGGGCACCGTTCCCCGAGCCGGCGGGTTCCCGCTGCGGCCGCTGAATCTCCGATGACACTGCGCGTCTCCCACGGTCCGGGAGGGCAGCCGCCGGGGAACGCGCCCAGCACGCAGAACAGCCGCATCGCGCCGCATGTCTCGTGGGGTTGCTTCCCCGGCTCCGCCGCGCGACGCGACGAAGCCTGCCCCCCAAAGATCATGCAGCCGAGCGGCTACACGAGAACCATGGAAACCGACGCCTGACGCGGTGTCAACCCGCCCCGGGCCGACGGCGGATCCCTGACGGAACGAGCCGCCGGTGTCGCCTCCCCACCTGGGGGAGGCGACACCGGAAGGGCCTCAGGCGGTGCGGCGCAGCAGCGCCAGGTACATCGCGTCGGTCCCGTGCAGGTGCGGCCACAGCTGCACGTCCGGCCCGTCGCCGAGCGCCGGGACGCCGGGCAGCAGCGGGCGCGCGTCGATCCACTCGACCCGGCCGTCCTCGGCCCGCAGCACGTCGTCCACGACCGCGCGGGTCTCCGCGAGGTGCGGCGAGCAGGTCGCGTAGCCGACCACGCCGCCGACCCGGGTGGCCTCGATCGCCGAGCGCAGCAGGTCCCGCTGGAGCGGGCCGAAGGCCGCGACGTCGGCCGGCCGGCGCCGCCAGCGCGCCTCAGGGCGGCGGCGCAGCGCGCCGAGGCCGGAGCACGGCACGTCGACCAGCACCCGGTCGAAGCCACCGGACCGCCAGGCCGGGCGCGTCCCGTCGGCCGCGATCACGGTGTACGGGCCGGGGTTGCCGGCCAGCGCCCGCGCCACCAGCCGGGCCCGGTGCGGCTGCTTCTCGCTCGCGACCAGGGCCGCGCCCCGCTCGGCGGCGAGCGCGCCGAGCAGCGCGGCCTTGCCGCCGGGGCCGGCGCAGCCGTCCAGCCAGAGCCGGTCCGGCCCCTCCAGCGGCGCCGCCGCCAGCGCCAGTGCGACCAGCTGGCTGCCTTCGTCCTGAACGCCCGCCCGGTTCTCCTGCACCGCCGCGATCGATCCCGGGTCGCCGCCCTCGGCGAGCCGCAGCGCGAACGGGGACCAGCGGCCCGGCTCGGCCTCCGGCAGCGCCTCGGCGAGCTCGCCGACGGTGGCCCGGCCGGGGCGGGCGACCAGGGTGACCTCGGGCCGCTCGTTGTCGGCCCGCAGCAGCTCCTCCATCGCGGTGCGCCCGGAGGCGTCCGGCTGCCAGCGGCCGAGCGAGTCCCAGAGCGCGGAGACGACCCAGCGCGGGTGCGAGTGGACGACGGCCAGGTGGTCCTCGGCGTCCTTGTCGTACGGCGGGGCGACCTTCTCGATCCAGGCGTCCAGGTCGTGGGCGCTGATCCGGCGGAGTACGGCGTTGACGAACTTGGCCTTGCCGTCGCCGAGCACCACCCGGGCCAGTTCGACGGTCGCCGAGACGGCCGCGTGGCTGGGGATGCGGGTGGTGAGCAGCTGGTGCGCGCCGAGCGAGAGCACGTCCAGCACCGGCGGGTCGACCTTGCCGAGCGGCCGGTCGATGCAGGCGGCGATGACCGCGTCGTAGGTGCCCTGCAGGCGCAGGGTGCCGTAGACCAGCTCGGTGGCGAGGGCGGCGTCGCGCCGGTCCATGCCCTTCTGCTCGGCCTCGCGGAGCAGTGAGGGCAGGATCAGGTTGGCGTACGCGTCCCGCTCGTCGACGGCGCGCAGGGCGCGGAACGCGACGATCCGGGCCGGGTCCTTCTTCGGGCGGCGGTGCGGGCGGGGGGCGCGGTTGGTGCTGGGGGTGGTCACAGGTGCCTCAAGGTGCTGCGGTGGTTATCGACGAACTCGGACGAACAACAGATTTGAACGAACAAGGGCGATCTCAATCGATCTCAAACGAACAGTAGCGCCAAACCGGAGCGTCAGCCCCCGAGGCGCTCCCCCTCCTCCAGCCGCGCGCCCCGGGCCCAGTCGGCGGCCCGCATCTCCTTCTTCCCCTGCGGACGCACCTCCCCCAGCTCCACGTCGTGGCTGCCGGTGCCGACCCGGACGCTGTTCTTGCCCGCCATCGCGACCTCGCCCGGCGCCAGCTCGGCGGAGTCCGGCAGCAGCCGGACCGGCCCGGTGACCTTCAGCCGCTCGCCCCGGAACTCCGTCCAGGCGCCCGGCGCCGGCGCGCAGCCGCGCACGACCCGGTCGATCCGCAGCGCGGGGTGGCTCCAGTCGATCCGCGCGTCCTCGACGGTGATCTTCGGCGCGAGCGTGACGCCCTCGGCCGGCTGCGGCACGGCGTGCAGGGAGCCGTCCTCGATGCCGTCCATGGTGGCCGCGAGCAGTCGCGCGCCGGAGTGCGAGAGCCGGGTGAGCAGCTCGCCGCTGGTGTCGGCCGGGCGGATCTCCTCGGTGATCACGCCGTAGACCGGGCCGGAGTCCAGGCCCTGCTCGATCAGGAAGGTGGAGGCGCCGGTGACCTCGTCGCCGGCCAGCACCGCGTGCTGGACCGGGGCCGCGCCGCGCCAGGCCGGCAGCAGCGAGAAGTGCAGGTTGACCCAGCCGTACTCGGGGATCTCCAGCGTGCCGGGGCGCAGCAGGGCGCCGTAGGCGACCACCGGGCAGCAGTCGGGCGCGAGTTCGGTGAGCCGGGCGACGAAGTCCGGGTCGCTCGGCTTCACCGGCTTGAGGACCTCGATCCCGGCCTCCTCGGCGCGCTGGGCGACGGGGCTGGCGACCAGCTTGCGTCCGCGCCCGGCCGGAGCGTCCGGGCGGGTGACCACCGCGACGACCTCGTGCCGGTCCGAAGCGAGCAGGGCGTCCAGGGCGGGAACGGCGACCTCGGGGGTGCCGGCGAAGACGAGTCGCATCAAGGGCCTTTCTGCAAAAAGAAGTTCGAGGAGCCGGCGGAACCCGACCGGAGTCGGCGGGGAGCCGGCGGACGTCGACCGAGCCCGGCCGACGTCAGCGGAGATCAGCCGGAACCGGCGGAAGTCAGCGGGCGGAACCGAAGGTGCTGTGCGGCGAGACCTTGACCACCGGAGCCGACCCGCCGTCCCAGTCCGCCTCCCGGATCGCCTTCAGCGCGGCCTTGCGCTGCTCGCGGTCGAGCCGGTCGATGAAGATGATGCCGTCCAGGTGGTCGGTCTCGTGCTGGATGCACCGGGCGAGCAGCTGAGTGCCCTCCAAAGTCACCGGATCGCCGTACATGTTGAAGCCCCTGGCCACCACGCCGTACGCGCGCTTGGTGTCGTAGCGCAGGCCGGGCAGCGACAGGCAGCCCTCGGGGCCGTCCTGCTCCTCCTCGCTCAGCGACAGGTCCGGGTTGATCAGGTGCCCGGTGACGCCGTCCACGTGGTACGTGAACACCCGCAGGGAGACGCCGAGTTGGGGCGCAGCGAGGCCGGCTCCGGGAGCGTCCAGCATGGTGTCGGTGAGGTCGTGGACCAGCTTGCGCAGTTCCTTGTCGAAGGTGGTCACCGGCTTCGCGGTGGACCGCAGAACGGGGTCTCCGAAGAGACGGATCGGCTGGATCGCCACGGGGTACGGGCTCCTGTCCGTAGGGGCGCGGGCTGCGGTCGGCCGCTGGTTCACCCGCCAGTCTATGCAACCCGTACGGCCGTCCGCCGGGGGCTTCCCCGGGGCCCGGATCGGCGGCCGGCACGGCCCGACTGTGCCCAGCCGCGTTACCCCGGCCCCCGCTTCGGCGTTGGTCAAGAGAGATTGACCGGGCCGGGCGCACGGGACACCGCGTGCCGGCCGAGCCGAACCGTACGGAAGGTGGCACGTAGGCCATGGCCGAGCAGATCAACCACGACGCACGGGCGCGGGCGAGCCTGCACCTGCTGGTGCGGGACATCGAGCGGGTGAGGCGGCAGGTCGACGCGCTGCGGACGCTCACCGCTCAACTGGGCAACGTCTACCGTCCGCGCCGACCGAGCACCTCGGCCGGCTTCGTGGTGTACGGGCGGGCGCCGGCGCCGACCGTGCGCCTGGCGCAGGAACTGCGGGAGAGCGTGGAGACCCTGGTGGCGGCGGCGGTCGAGTTCGACCGGGCGCTGGGCTTCTCCTGGGACTCGGTGGGCTCCGCCCTCGGGGTCACCAAGCAGGCCGTGCACCGGCGCTACGGCATGCGCCGCCCGACCAGCGAGCTCCTCGCCGCGAGCGGTGGCGTCCCGGGCCAGAGCCGCCCGGACCGCGTCGACGAGCTGCCCCCGGCCGTCGAGCGCACCGGTCTGGCCACGACCGTCCCGGCGGCCCGCCAGGGCGGCCTGGACCGCAGCAGCCTGGACCGCGGCGCCCTGGAGCGCAGCACGATGGACCGCAGCACGATGGACCGCACCGCGATCGAGCGGGCGACGATCGACCGCACCGCGATCGACCGCGGCCCGATGGAGCGCACCCCCGTCGACCGCGGCACGCCCGACCGCGGCACCCCCGCCGACCGCCCCCAGGCGGACCGACCCGGCATCCCGCTGCGCGGCTGACCGAGCCGCCGCAGCCGGGCCGTCCGGGGCGGGGTGGCCCACTCACCCCGCCCCACCCGCCCACCGGGCCCGAAGCCCACCGGACCACCACCCCCGACCCGACCAAGGCCCAAGCCCCGACCCCGACCCCGACCCCGACCCCGACCAAGGCCAAAGCCCCCAGACCCGACCAAGGCCCGGACCAGGCCCCCGAGCAGCGCCCCGGCCGACGCCGCTCAGCCGATGTCCGTCGGATCCACCCGCACCCGCACCGGCTCCGCCGTCCGCAGCGCGATCCGCGCGATCTGCGCCGCCTTGAGCGCCGCCGCCAGCGCCGCCCCCTGCCCGGGCGGCACCCGCAGCAGCGCGCGTTCCTGCTCCTCCCCCCGCAGCGCCGGTACCGGTACCGGCCCGAGCACGTCCGCCCCCTCGGGCAGCCGGATCAGGTTCAGCAGGTCCGTCACCGCCGAGGGGGTCCCGCTCACCGAGGCCATCCGGGAGACCGGCGGGAAGTGCAGCTGGGCCCGTTCGTCCCGTTCCAGCCCGGCGTGCCCCAGCGGGTCCCAGCGCACCAGCGCCTGTACCGGACGGGCCGAGGGCTCGGCCACCACGACCACCGTCCCGCCGTCCGTCGAGGGCCGCACCAGCGCGGCCGCCGCGAGCCAGAGCCGCAGCGTCTCCTCCCCCGCCCGCAGGTCGGGCCGGCCGAGCAGCGCCCAGCCGTCCAGCAGCAGCGCGGCCCCGTACCCGCCGCCGCCCTCCACGACCGGCTCCGCACCGGGTGTGGAGATCACCAGTGAGGGCTCGTCGGGCACGGTGGTGAGCACCGCTTCCCGGCCCGAGGTCCGCACTGGGAGGCGCGGGAACGCCTTGCCGAGTTCCTCCGCCGTCCGCCGGGCCCCGACCACCTGGGCCCGCAGCCGGAAGGACCCGCACTCGGGGCAGTGCCAGTCGTTCTCCGCCTCCCCGCACCAGCCGCAGCACAGCGGGGCGTCCGCCGAGGGCGCCTCCAGCGGCCCTTCGCAGCGCCGGCAGCGCGCGGGGGTCCGGCAGCGCCCGCAGGCCAGCCGGGGCACGTAGCCGCGCCGGGGCACCTGGATGAGCACCGGGTGCCCGGCGGCCAGCGACTCCCGGGCGGCCTCCCAGGCCACCGAGGGCAGCCGGGCGGCCTGGGCGGCGGCGTCCCGGTGCTGGTCCTGGTCGGTGACGGTCCGCACCCGGGGCGCGACCTGCCGCACCGTCTCCCGGTCCGCGACCAGCGGGCGCGCCCAGCCGGTGCTGACCAGCTGGGCGCCCTCCACCGTCACCGCGTGCCCGCCGAGCAGCACCGCCGCGCCCTCCTCGGCGGCGCGCAGCAGCGCCACCTCGCGCACGTGCGGGTGCGGGGCGCGCGGGTCGCTGTGGCTGCCGTCCCCGTCCGACCAGACGACGACCAGCCCGAGGTCCCGGACCGGCGCGAACATGGTGGCCCTGGTCCCGATCACCGCGTGCACCGAGCCGCGGCTCACCGCGAGCCAGCGCTTGTAGCGCTCGCGCGGGCCGAGGTCGGCCTCCAGCGCCACGTGCATCCCGGGGCCGAGCAGTTCGGTCAGGGCCTGGTCGACCCGGGCCACCGAGCGCCCCTCCGGGAGCACGACCAGCGCGCCGCGGCCGCCGGCGAGGGTCGCGGCCACCGCCCGGGCGATCTCGTACGGCCAGCCGGGGCCGGGCAGCGCCGCCCAGACCGCGCGCGGTGCGCCGCCCCCGGCGAGCGCGGCGAGGAAGTCGGGCCCGGCCGGGTAGCGCTGCCAGCCGCCGGGGGCCGGGGCGGCCGGGCGCGGCAGCGGCGGCGGCGAGGGCTCGGCCTCGGCCTTGGCGTGCCGGGGCGGGACGGCCAGCTGGAGCACGTCGGCCAGTGTCCCGGCGTACCGGTCGGCGACGGTCCGGCACAGCCGCAGCAGTTGCGGGGTGAGCACGGGCTCGGGCGAGAGCACCTGGGCCAGCGGGGCGAGCGGTCCGGCGAAGTCGCTCTTCTCCAGCCGGGCGACGATGAACCCGTCGTGCAGTTCGCCGCCCTCGCGCTGGCCCTTCACCACTCGGGCCCCGAAGCGCACCCGCACCCGTACTCCGGGCTGGGCCTCCTCGGCCATGGCGGCCGGCACCTCGTAGTCGAAGAGCTTGTCGATGGTGAGCACGCCCTTGTCCACCACGACCCGGGCCACCGGCAGGTGCTCGGCCCGCTTGGCCCCGTGCCAGGTGCGCGGCTTGGCCCGCTTGACCGTCTCCCGGATGAACGCCAGCTGCTCCGGCTCGGCGGCCCCGTTCTCCCCTGTGCTGCTCATCGCCACCAAGTACTACCAGGTCACACCGACAATGCACGAAGCGGCGCCCG
>NZ_JBHVJT010000060.1:0-60925 GCF_042798815.1 Kitasatospora sp. NPDC057738
TCTTCGACGAGGTGCGCGCGCACCTGGAGCACGAGGAGGACCGCCTGCCCGAGCCGGCGCCGTACCGCGACTTCGTCGCGCACGCGCGCCTGGCGATCACCGCCGACCAGCACCGCGCGTACTTCGAGCGGGCGCTCGGTGACGTCGAGGAGCCGACCGCGCCGTACGGCGTGCTCGACACCCATGGCGACGGCAGCGGCACCGGCGAGGCGGTGGTCGAGCTGTCGGACGAGCTGGCCGGCCGGGTCCGTGAGCAGGCGCGTCGTCACGGCGTCAGCGCGGCGGCGTTCTTCCACCTGGCCTGGGCCCGCGTCGCGGCCGCGACGACCGGCCAGACCCACCCCGTGTTCGGCACGGTGTTCCTGGGCCGGATGGACGCGGGAGGCACCGCGCACCGGACGCCGGGTCTGTACATCAACACCCTGCCGATCCGGATCGACGCGACCCGGGCGCTGGACGCCGGACTGCGGGCCGCGCAGGTGCAGTTGGGCGAGCTGCTGCGGCACGAGCACGCCCCGCTGACCCTCGCCCAGCAGGCCACCGGCCTGCCGGCGCAGAGCCCGCTGTTCACCTCGCTCCTCAACTACCGCCACAGCCCCGGCGCGACGGGCGAGGGCACCGGCCTCGCCGGGATCCGGGTGCTGTACGGGCACGAGCGGACCAACTACCCGCTGACGGCCTCGGTGGACGACACCGGTGCCGGCTTCCGGCTCTCGGTGCAGGCGGGTTCGCCGATCGACCCGGACGCGGTGTGCGGTCTGCTGCACACGGCGGTCGAGAACATGGTCGGCGCGCTGGAGCGGGACGCCGGTACGTCGCTGGAGCGGATTCCCGTCCTCGACGACCGGCAGCGCGACCGGCTGCTGACCGCGTGGAACGACACCGCCTCCGACGTTCCGGCCGCGACGGTCGGCGAGCTCTTCGAGGCCCAGGTGGAGCGGCTGCCGGAGGCGGTCGCGGTGGCCGCCGACGGGGCCGAGGTCTCCTACCGGGAGCTGGACGCCCGGGCGAACCGCCTGGCCAGGCTGCTGGTGTCGCGGGGCGTGGGCGCGGAGTCCGTGGTCGGCGTCTGCCTGGAGCGCGGGGTCGGGCTGATGGTCGCGCTGCTGGCGGTGGTCAAGGCCGGCGGTGCGTACATGCCGATCGACCCGGCGTACCCGGCGGACCGGATCGGCTACATGCTGGAGGACGCGAGGCCGGTGACGGTGCTGGCCTCGGCGGGCACGGTGTCGGCTCTGCCCGGTTCCGGCGCGCTGGTCCTGGACGCGCCGGAGACGGTGGCGGAGCTGGCCGGTCTGGGCGGCGGCGCGCTGGTGGACCGCGTGGTGCGGACCGCGGACGCGGCGTACGTGATCTACACCTCCGGGTCGACCGGTCGCCCCAAGGGCGTGCTGGTCTCCCACGCGGGTGTGGCGAGCCTGGTGGCCGGTCAGGTGCGGTACCTGGGGGTCGGCTCCGGGTCGAGGGTCGGGCAGTTCGCCTCGGCGGGCTTCGACACCTTCGGCTGGGAGTGGTTCATGGCCCTGCTGACCGGCGCGGCCCTGGTGGTGATCCCGCAGGACCGCCGCCTGGGCGAGGCCCTGCCGCACTTCCTGGCGGAGCAGCGGGTCACCCATGTGACGCTGCCGCCGGCCGTGCTGGCGACGCTGGACGAGCGGTCGATCGCCGACGACGTCGTCCTGGTGACCGCCGGTGAGGCCTGTCCGCCGGACGTGATGGCCCGCTGGATGCGCGACCACCGGGTGTTCAACTCGTACGGCCCGACCGAGACGACGGTGGACGCCACGATGTGGCCGTGCGATCCGTCGGCGGGCGTGGTGTCGATCGGTTCGCCGGTGGTCGACACCCGGGTGTTCGTGCTGGACGGGTTCCTCGCACCGGTTCCGGTCGGGGTGCCCGGCGAGATGTACGTGGCGGGTGCCGGCCTGGCCCGGGGCTACCTGGGCCGCCGGGGTCTGACGGCGGAGCGGTTCGTGGCCTGCCCGTTCGGTTCGGCCGGGGAGCGGATGTACCGCACCGGTGACCTGGCCCGCTGGCGCGAGGACGGGACGCTGGAGTACCTGGGCCGCACCGACGACCAGGTGAAGATCCGCGGCCACCGCATCGAGCTCGGCGAGATCGAGGCCGCCCTGCTCGGCCGGCCCGGGATCGCGCAGGCCACCGTGATCGTCCGCGAGGACGTCCCCGGTGACCGGCGCATCGCCGCCTACGTCGTCCCGGCCGTGGACGCGGCCGTGGCCGCGGAGGTGGACGTCGCCGAGGTCCGGGCCGGGCTGGGCGGGGTGCTGCCGGAGTACATGGTCCCGTCCGCGATCACGGTGCTGGACGCGCTGCCGCTGACGGTCAACGGCAAGCTGGACCGCCGTGCGCTGCCCGCGCCGGACCGGGCGGAGCTGCTGGAGGCGTCCTACCGGGCGCCGCGCACCGCGGACGAGCGGCTGGTCTGCGAGGTGTTCGCCGAGGTCCTGGGCCTGCCCCGGGTCGGCATCGACGACAACTTCTTCGAGCTGGGCGGGCATTCGCTGCTGGCGGTGACACTGGTCGACCGGCTGCGGTCGACGCTCGGGGTCACGGTGGGGGTCCGGAACCTCTTCGAGGGCCCCACGGTCGAGTCCCTGGTCCGGGGGCTGCGCCGGCCGGCGGGCGCGGAGGGGCTCAAGGTCCTGCTCCCGCTGCGCACGGGCGGCGAGCGGCCCCCGTTCTTCGCGGTGCACCCGGCCGGTGGTCTCAGCTGGTGCTACGCCCCGCTGACCGGGATCATGCCCGAGGAACGGCCGCTGTACGGCCTCCAGGCGCGCGGTCTGAGCGAGCCGGGCGCGTTGCCGGGTTCGGTCAAGGAGATGGCGGCGGACTACGTCGAGCAGGTCCGGGCGGTGCAGCCGAGCGGCCCGTACCACCTGCTGGGCTGGTCGCTGGGCGGTGTCGTCGCGCACGAGATGGCGGTGCAGCTGCAGGCCGTCGGCCAGGAGGTCGGCGCGCTGGTCGTGCTCGACGCCTACCCGTCGGTCACCGTGGACCAGGGCGTGGACGAGCCCGGGATCGAGGAGGTCGACTGGACCGACGCCGTCCTGCGGGTCGGCGAGCGCTTCGGCCTCGACCTCTCCGACGAGGAGCTGGCCGTGGCCGAGGGCGTCCGGGCGAACAACGTCGAGATCGCGACGGCGCACGTTCCGGGGACGTACCAGGGCGACCTGGTCCACGTGGCGGCGCTGCTGGGCAAGCCGGCCGGGACGCCGCTCGGGGTCCGGTGGAAGCCGTACGTCACCGGCGAGGTGGCGCAGACGGCCCTGCCGTGCGGGCACCACGAGCTGGCCCGGCCGGAGGCGCTGCGGGCGGCCTGGGACGCGACGAGCCGGTGGCTGGAGGGCCCGGAGGGTCTGGAGGGTTAGGACCCGGCAGGAAGCACCGGGAAGAGCAGGAGGCACCGAGGGGCCCGCCGGACGACCGGCGGGCCCCTCGGGCCGGAACGGGGCGGGGCGGCGACGGTGCGGACGGGGCGGCGACGGTGCGGACGGGGCGGAGGCTTATGACAACGCCATTGACGTGTGGCGGGGCCGCCGGTTTCATGGCTCGCACTTCCCGCCCGCGTCACCCTCTGCGACCGGTGCCGGGATTCCCCCACACGCGCACCCCACGACCAAGGCGGTGATCCGTTGGCATCGACGGTGAAGGACACGGGCGGCGGCCCGAGAGCGGACGCGCGAGGCTCCCACGTCACGATGCGCAAGTCGCTCGGCCTGGTGGACGGAGCGGTGATCGCCGCCTCCAGCACGGCCGCCACCAGCAGCATCGGCATCGGCCTGGGCCTGATGGCCGGGGTGGTCGGCCTGCACCTTCCGGCGATCATGCTGCTGGCCTTCCTGCCGGTGCTCGCCATCGCCGGCGGGTACGGGCGGCTGAACGCCGTCGAGCCGGACGCGGGCAGCAGCTACCGCTGGGTCGGGCGCATCCTCAGCCCCTGGCTGGGCTTCCTGACCGGGTGGGTGAACACCGTGGGGACCGTGGTCTTCATGGCGTACACCACGACCGTCACCGGCTCCTCGATCGTCCAGCTGCTGGACCAGGCCCACGTCCGCAGCGTCGCCGGGCTGCGGCTCGACGCCGACTCGACCGTCCAGTGCACCCTGATCGGCCTGGTGGTGCTGGTGGGCGCCGCACTGGTCGCGGTGCGCGGGCTGGACCTGGCGGCCAGGCTGCAGAAGGCGCTGCTGGTCTTCGAGTACGCCGTGCTGCTCGGCTTCTGCGGCTACGGGCTGATCGCCGGCGACCAGCCGTTCTCGCTCCAGTGGTACAACCCCTTCGACATCCCCTCCTTCGACGCGGTCGCCCAGGGCATGGTGCTCGCGGTGTTCTGCTACTGGGGCTTCGAGTCGGTGTTCAGCGTCGGCGAGGAGGTGCGCGACCCGCGGGACGCCTCCCGGGGCGGTCTGCTGGCCCTGGTGGTGATGCTGGCGCTGTTCCTGCTCGCCGGAACGGCCTTCCAACGGGTGCTGCCGATCGACGAGTTGGCCGACAACGGCGCCCACGGACTGACCTACTTCGGCACGAAGCTCGCCGAACAGCCGCTGGCCGCACTGCCGTTGATCGCGCTGATGTTCTCCGCCGTGGCCTCGCTGCAGTCCTCGGTGATCCCGACCGCCCGCGGGATGTACGCGATGGGGCGCGACCGGGTGCTCGGCCCGGTCTGGACCCGGCTGCACCCCCGGCACGCCACGCCCGCCGTCGGCACCCTGCTGATCACCGGCGTCGCGGTCCTGCTGGCACTGGCCTCGATCGCCATCCCGACCGTCAACGACCTGATCTCGGCCGCGGTCAACGCGATCGGCATCGTCGTCGCGCTCTACTACGCGCTGACCGCCGTCGCCGCAGCCGTCCGGTTCCGCGGGCTGCTGCGCACCGACCTGCCGGAGGGGCTGCGCGCGGTCGTCGGGCCGCTGCTGGGCGCGGCGGCGCTGCTCGCCGTCGGCGGGTACCTGGCCTGGAGCTTCTACGACTCCACGGACCACTTCGAACTCGCCGCGGACAACGGGTGGTTCGAGCTGTCCGTGGTGATCATGATGGTGGTCAGCGGGCTGCCGGCGGCGGCCTGGGCCCGCTGGCGGCGGTGCTCGCCGTACTTCCTGCGGGAGGGCGCCGTGGCCGAGTGACCCCGCGGTACGGCAGGACGAATCACGAGGACGCGAGAACGGAGCACCACCCATGACCGAGGCCGATCTGGTCTTCACCCACGGCCCCGTCCACACCGGCGACGCGGCCCGCACCCGGGCGAGCGGCCTGGCGGTCGTCGGCGAACGGATCACCGCCGTCGGGCACGACGAGGTCCGGGAGCTGATCGGGCCGAGGACGGAGGTCGTCGACCTCACCGGCAAACTGCTGCTGCCCGGCTTCCAGGACGCGCACATCCACGCGGTGTTCGGCGGCGCCGAGCTGGCCTCCTGCGACCTCACCGGGACGGTCGGCGTCGCCGACTACCTGGAGCGCGTCCGGGCGTACGCCGACGCCAACCCGGAGCAGGAGTGGATCACCGGCAGCGGGTGGTCGATGGAGAGCTTCGAGGGCGGACTGCCCACCCGGCAGTTGCTCGACTCCGTCGTCCCCGACCGGCCGGTGTACCTGACCAACCGGGACCACCACGGCGCCTGGGCCAACACCAGGGCGCTGGAACTCGCCGGGCTCACCGCCGACACCCCCGACCCGGCCGACGGACGGATCGAGCGCGAGGCCGACGGCAATCCCGGCGGCACCCTCCAGGAGGGCGCCACCGCCCTGGTCGCCCGGCTGGTGCCGCCCTCGACCGCCGCCGACCGGCTCGACGGGCTGCTGCGCGCCCAGCGGCTGCTGCACTCGCTCGGCATCACCGGCTGGCAGGACGCGCTGCTCGGCGCGTTCAACGGCCAGCCGGATCCGTCGGACGCCTACCTGGCCGCCGCCCGCTCCGGCGCGCTGACCGCCCGGGTGACCGGCGCACTGTGGTGGGAGCGGGACCGGGGCGCCGAGCAGATCCCCGAACTCGTGCGGCGGCGCGAGGAGTTGAGCCACGGACGGTTCCGGGCCGGCTCGGTGAAGATCATGCAGGACGGCATCGCGGAGAACTTCACCGCCGCGATGACCAGCCCCTACCTGGACGGCTGCGGCTGCGCCACCGCCAACTCCGGCCTCAGCTTCGTCGATCCGGTGGCGCTGCGCGGCCACGTCACCGCACTGGACGCGCTCGACTTCCAGGTCCACTTCCACGCGCTCGGCGACCGGGCCGTGCGCGAGGCGCTGGACGCCGTCGAGGCCGCCCGCACCGCCAACGGCCGGCGCGGCGCCCGGCACCACCTCGCCCACCTCCAGGTGGTCCACCCGGACGACCTCCCGCGCTTCGCCCGGCTCGGCGCCGTCGCCAACATCCAGCCGCTCTGGGCCGCCCACGAGCCGCAGATGGACGAGCTGACCATCCCCTTCCTCGGGCCCGAACGGGCCGCCTGGCAGTACCCGTTCGGCGCCCTCCAGCGGGCCGGCGCCACCCTGGCGGCGGGCAGCGACTGGCCGGTGAGCAGCCCGGACCCGCTGGCGGGGCTGCACGTGGCGGTCAACCGGATGGAGCCGGAGGCCACCGACGGGCGGGTCTTCCTGCCCGAGCAGCGGCTCGACCTGGGCTCGGCCATCGCCGCGTACACGGCCGGCAGCGCGTACCTCAACGGGCACGACGACGCCGGCGTGCTGGCGGCCGGGCGGCTCGCGGACCTGGTCGTGCTCGACCGGGACATCCTCACCGGGCCGCCGGAGGAGATCGCGCGGGCCCGGGTCCTGCGGACGTACGTCGGCGGCGAGCTGGTGCACGCGGCGGACTGAGCCGGGCAGGGGCCGGACCGGCCGTCGGCGGTGGGCGTACGGGGGCTCACCGCCGGCGGCCGGCGGCGTGCCCGGGCCCGGGCGGTGCCGCGCCGGGCGTCCGGGGCCGGCCACCCCCGTCACCGCGCGCCATGCCTGCCACACCTGCCGAACCCGCCACGAGGAAAGTCACGCGCCCGCCCGCCTCAGCCGCCCGCCGCTCGCAGCCGGGCCTCGGCGGCCTCCAGGAGCAGGTCCAGGGCGTACGGGTAGCCGCTGCGGCGCATGTCGCTGGTGAGCAGGTGGGCGGTGGCCGCGATGTGGGGGTGGTCGGCGGCGTCGAGCCGGGCGTAGGAGGCCTGCCAGACCTGGAGGTCGGCGGTCTGGGCAGGGGCCGGGAGGGCGAGCGTGGCGGCGTCCAGGGCGGCGAAGCCGAGGCTCTGGTCGACGAAGGCGTGGTAGATCCGGACGGCCTCCGGGTCCGGGAAGCCCGCCCTGCGCAGGACGCCGAGGATCGCCTCGACGGCGGCGATCTCGTGGGTGCGGCCGGTGGTGCGGTGGGCGGCGAGGATGGCGGCCTGCGGGTGGGCCAGGTAGCTGGCGTGGATGCGCAGGCCGATGGCGCGCAGGTCGGCGCGCCAGTCGCCGGTGGGCCGCCAGCCGTGCTGGGCGCGGCCGATCAGCTCGTCGGCGACGGCGAGCAGCAGGTCGTCGGTGCTGTGGAAGTAGCGGTAGACCGCGCTCGGGTCGGCGCCGAGCGCGGCGCCGAGCCGCCGCACCGTGAGCGCCTCGGTGCCGTGGCTGCCGATCAGCCGGATCGCGGTCCCGACGATCAGCTCGGCGGACAGCACCACGCCCTGCTTGGTGGGGCGGCGTCGACGGCGCTGCGGTTCGGGGACTACGCGGTCGGTCATCCCCCGAGGTTATGCCCGCACCGTTGACGTAGGCCAGGGGTCGGGCGCCACCCGCCCCCGGCCGTCGGCCGGACTCAGCCCCCGTTGTGGGCCGGGGTCCAGGAGGTGCCGTTGTGGGCGTAGTTCGGCGCGCCCTGCATGCCGACGGTGCGGAACGGCTGCTGGTCGCCGAGGTCCACCCGCATCGTGCCCTTGCGGCCGTCCTTGCCGGTCCACACCAGTTCGAGGAACCAGCTGACGTCCTGGGAACGGGTGGCGGCGTCCACGTCGATCACCTGCGGGTCGGTGGCCGAGATCCGGTACGGGAAGTCCGTCGTGCCGGTCCTCCGTTCGCCCTCCCGGCCCGCGACGGGGACGAGGCGCGGCGTGGCCGCGTCGAGGTCGACCGCGAAGGACGCCGGTTCCAGCCCGCCTCCGCAGCCGGACCCGGGCGTGTAGGCGTTCCACTTGGGGGCGGGCCGGGTGCTGACCACCTGTACGGACATGGAGTTCAGCACGACGGCGTCCGAGCTCGCGCCCAGGGCGGTCAGCTCGATGCGCAGGTGCCCGGCCGGGACCAGGCGCTGGGAGGCCGCCCAGCTGTCGATCCGGCCGGAGGACGACGGGGGCGGGGTCACCTGGGCGGGGGAGCGGGCGGAGAGGAACCACTGGTCGCAGGGGCTGCCCCAGCCGTTGCTGAGGACACTGACGTGGAAGGGCGCGGGGAGGTCCTCGGGGGCCGCCGGGGCGGCGGCGGACGGGGTGTCCGCGGCGGCGGAGCCCGCGGGGGCCGGCGGTGCCGGGGCACCGGTGGGCGCGGTGCCGGCCCCCGCGGTGGCGGCGACGGACGGTGCGGCGGGCGAGGAGGCGGAGGCGTTCGGGGTGCCGCCGGTGTCGCCGGTGTCGCGCAGGAGGAGGCCGGAGGCCACGGCGGCCAGCGCGACCACGGCGGTCGCGCTCAGCAGCACCCGGGTGCGGATGCGGCGGCGCGGCCCGGCGGGCGGGGGCACGGGGTGGGTGGTCGTCACCTCCGGTTCCTCCTCCGGCGCGGCGGCGGACTGCGGGTCGGGTGCGGCGTCCGGCCGGAGCCGCGGCTCCGCTTCCGGCTGCGGCTGCGGCTGCGGTGTCGGTGCGGGCGTCGGCGTGGGTACCGGTGCGGCGGCGGCCGGAGTGCCCGCGGGGGAGGCCTCCCGGCGGCGGGCCGCATCGGCCAGGATCCAGCGGCGGTGCAGTTCGACCAGTTCCTCGCCGCCGGCCCCGCAGACCCGGGCCAGCCGCTCCACCGGCGCGTACTCGGTCGGTACGGCGGCGCCGTTGCAGTAGCGGTGCAGGGTGGAGGTGCTGACGTGCAGCCGGGTGGCCAGGGCCCCGTAGCTGCGGCCCGAACGCTCCTTGAGTTCGCGCAGCATCGCCGCGAACTCCTCGGTCTCCACACTCATCCGCTGCCCTTCCCCCACCCCGGGCCCGGCCCGGGATGTCGTCGATCCGCGAATCACCGTACCGGCAGGCCGGGGCGGGGACCGGGGCAGGGGAGTGCGAAGCAGCAGGTCAGCTCCGGCCGGCCGTCTCCGTGGAGGCCGCCGCGTCGGCGACGCTCTCCCGGTACAGGCCGAGCTTCGGCTGCTTGCCCACCTTCGCGCCGGCGCCGAGCGGGAAGTTCCGGGTGTCGGCGTTGGGCATCTGGTCGTCGGGCAGGACGTTCAGCTGGTCCACGTCGGCCACCCCGCCGCTGCCGGGGTTGAGGTCCACCACCGCGTAGGTGCTCCTGCCGGGAGCCAGCGCGTAGGCCGGCGGGCCGCCCAGCCCGCCCGGAACCAGCGGGGTGAGGTCGTCGCCGTGGTGGGGGGCCTTCGAGCTGCCGAGACCGATGAGCGGGTAGTAGCTCAGGCCGCAGTAGGCGGTGCCCTGGTTGTGGACCTCGATCACCCGCTGGTCGGGCGACCCGGCCCGGGCGGACACCTTGACCGTCAGCTTGTCGGCCTTGCAGGGGTGGGTGTAGGCGTACGCCTCGTCGCCGGCGGCCGCGGCCCCGCCGCCCGTGGCGGGGACCACGGGGGTCTTCGGGCGGGCGGAGCCGCCTGCGGCGGGCGCCGCGGTGGCCGGGGCCGCCGGGGCCGGAGCGCCGACGGTCGGCCGGTCGGCGGGCGCGGCGGGTGCCGCGGCACCGGGGGCGGTACCGGCCGCGGTGGTCCCGGTGGGCTTCACGGGCCGGGCCGCGTCGCCGCCGTCCGGCCCGCAGGCGGTCAGGGCGAGGGCGGCGCCCAGGGCGAGGGCGGCCGGGACGAACAGGGCACGGCGAGCGGACATGGAGGTTCCCCCGTGAGGTTGCGGATGAAGGAGGCGAGGAAGGCGGCGGGCCGTCGGCGCCGACCGCTGGGCAGCACTCTGGTCCGTCGTCCGGCCGGTCCGCCAGACCTCCCCGCCGAGCCGGGACGCTGGAACGGTTCCACCCCCGTTGACCTGCGGTTTCACACCCGCCTGGAACGGCCTCCCGGAACGCCGCGAGGCCCTCAGGGGCGCCGGCGGCGGAGCCGGGGCGCGTCGTGCGGAGCTTTGCCGGGTGCACCACGCGCCCCCCCGGCGTCCGGCCGGGAGGTGCCCCCACCTCGGCCCCGCGAGGCACGCGCCCGGACGCCGCGCCCCGACGCGACGCCCTGATCCGACAGGACCCACCGGACACGCCCCGGGCCCGGCCGGTGCCGTCGTCGAGGGGCGGGTCGGCGGGCCGGCGGGCGTCGGTACGATCCCTGTATGGGTGGTGCGCGGGAAGAGGCCTGGGACGCCGAGGCGGCGGAGCGGGCGGTGGCGGTGCTGAAGGCGGTGGCGGACCCGTCGCGGTACCGGCTGCTGTGGGCGCTGAGCCACCGGGAGCTGCCGGTGAGCGAGCTGGCCGAACTGCTGGGGGCGCACGTGTCGGCGACCTCGCAGCACCTGGCGAAGCTGCGCGCGGCCGGGCTGGTGGTGGCGCGCCGGGAGGGGACGCGGATCTTCTACCGGGCCACCGAGGTGCGCGGGCTGCTCACCGAGGCCGCGCTGATCGCCCACGACCTGCCCGCCCGCCGCGACGGCGACGACGACGGCGCAGCCCCGGCCGGTGCCACCGCGCCGCAGCCCTTCGCCCGCGCGGCCCGCGCGGTGCGCCGCCGCCCGGCGACCGGCTGAGCCCTCCCGGCCCTCCGCGGTGCTCGCCCGGGGCGTCGGCGTGCGGCCGGGCCGGTCAGCGGCCCGGCGCCGCCAGCCGGTACTCCTGCCGGTCGGCGTCGTACGCGAAGAGCCCCGCGTAGCGGCCCCAGTCGGTGGCGGTCTCCAACTGCCGGTCGGTCTGTTCGCCGGTGTAGTGGCGGCCGAGCAGGTCGCGCAGGAAGCCGGTGCGGACGGTGGCGCCGGGCCGGCCGCCGAGGCTGTTGGCGATCAGCTTGATCAGCGGGACCTCCAGGGCGGCGGCGGCGAAGACGGCGCGGGCCTCCTGGGCGTCGGCCCCGGTGTAGGCGGCGCCCGTCGCGGTGAGCAGCAGGTCGTCGCCGTGGACCTCGGCGAAGCCCAGCAGGTCGAGGGCGTCGACCTGGGGGAGCAGGTCGTCGATGTCCAGGCCGAGTTCGTCGGCGAGGCCGGCCAGGTCGCAGCTCCCGCCCCGGTGGGCGATCGTCTCGGCGAGACCGGAGAGGCCGTCCACGCCGGCGCTGGGCAGCGGGGTGGCGGCGACGGTGCGCCGCTCGGGGTCGGGTTCGGTGCGGCCGGACGGGCGGGTGTCCTTGGGCCGGCCGGTCATGATCCGGTACACCCGGTCCACCAGCTCGTCGAAGGCGGCCGAGTCGCGGTCGCGCGGCCGCTCCAGGGCGACCTCCACGGTCTCCCGGATCGTCCCGTACGGGCGGGCGCCGAGGACCACGATGCGGTCGGCCATCAGCACCGCCTCCTCGATGTTGTGGGTGACCAGGACGACGGCCCGGGTGGGGAACTGGCCGGACTCCCACAGCTCCATCAGCTCGCCGCGCAGGTTCTCGGCGGTGAGCACGTCGAGGGCGGAGAACGGTTCGTCCATCATCAGCACGTCCGGTTCGACGACCAGTGCCCGGGCGAAGCCGACCCGCTGGCGCATGCCGCCGGAGAGCTCCTTGGGGTAGGCGGAGGCGAAGCCGGTCAGGCCGATCAGGTCGATGGCCTGGTCGGCGGCCCGGGCGCGCTCCCGGGGAGGGACACCGCGGGCCTCCAGGCCGAGTTCGACGTTCTGCCGCACGGTCAGCCAGGGCAGCAGCGCGAAGGTCTGGAAGACCAGCGCGGTGCCGGGGTTGGCGCCGGTGAGCGGGGTGCCGCGGTAGCGGACGGTGCCGGAGCTGGGCGGGACCAGGCCGGCCAGGCAGCGCAGCAGGGTGGACTTGCCGGAGCCCGAGCGTCCGAGCACGGCGACGACCTCGCCGGCCCGGACGGTGAGGTCGATGCCGGAGAGCACCGGCAGTTCGCCGGCGGCCCCGGCGTAGGACTTGGTCAGACCGGCGGTCTCCAGCAGCGCCTCCCCGTCCCCGTCCTCGTGGGGGGCGGGTGCGGGGGCGGGTGCGGGCTCGGCGGCACGGTTGCGGAACGGGAAGCGCATCGGCGGACTCCGGACTACAGCGAGTAGCGGCGCTCGGCCAGCCGGTACAGCCGGCGCCAGAGCAGACGGTTGAGGGCGACGACGTACAGGCTCATCACCGCGACCCCGGCGAGCAGATGCGGGTGGTCGCCGCGCTCGGCGGCCCGGGCGATGTACGCGCCGAGGCCGGTCGCGGTCAGCGTGGTGGAGCCGAAGGTGACCACCTCGGCGACGATGGAGGCGTTCCAGGCGCCGCCGGAGGCGGTGATGCCGCCGGTGACGTACGCCGGGAAGACGCCGGGGAGGATCAGCCGCCGCCAGCGCTGCCACCCGCGTACGCCCAGGTCGTCCATGGCCTCGCGCAGGTCGGCGGGGACGGCCATGGCACCGGCGATGGCGTTGAACAGGATGTACCACTGGGAGCCGAGGGCCATCAGCAGGATGCCGCCGAGGTCGATCGACACCCCGGTGCGCAGCAGCAGCCAGACCACCAGGGGGAAGAGGAAGTTGGCGGGGAAGCCGGCCAGCACCTGGACGACGGGCTGGGCGATCCTGGTCAGCCGGGGCGAGAAGCCGATCTTCACGCCGATCGGCACCCAGACCGCGGTGGCCACGGCGACCAGCACCACCACCCGGGCGAGGGTGGCGAGCCCGAGCAGCAGCGGCTCGCCGAAGACGCCGAGGCCGGTGCGGTCGGCCAGGTAGCGGCCGAGGTCGACGAGGCCCCACAGCACGATGCCGCCCGCGACGAGGGCGAAGGCCACGTCCCCGGCCCGCCGCCGGCCGGGGTGGACGGCGGGCGGGCGGTCGGCGGTGCCGAACACCCGCCCGGCCCGGTTCAGGGCCCGTCCGGCGGGGCGCAGCGCGCGGCCGAGCGCGGCGGGCAGCCGGGAGCGGCGCAGCAGGTCCAGCACGACCGAGCGCTGCACCTCGGTGGCCTCGGACTGCTCGTTCTTGAAGCGTTCGGCCCAGGCGGTGAGCGGCCGCCAGAACAGGAAGTTCACGCCGACCACCAGTACCACCATGGTGGCGATGGCCCAGCCGACCCGGCCGAGGTCCCCGGCGGCGATGGCCGCGCCCGCGTACGAGCCGACCCCGGGCAGCGCGTACCGCCGGCCGTCCACGGTGATCGCCTCGGAGGCGACCAGGAAGAACCAGCCGCCGCCGAAGCCGAGCATGCCGTTCCAGACCAGGCCGATCATGCCCGAGGGCAGCTCGACCTTCCAGAACCGCGTCCACCGGCTGAACCCGAAGGAGCGGGACAGCTCGTCGAGTTCGCGGGGCAGCGAGACCAGCGCCTGGTAGAAGGCGAAGGTCATGTTCCACGCCTGGGAGGTGAAGATGGCGAACACGGCGGCGCATTCGAGGCCGAGCACCGAGCCGGGGAAGAGGGCGAGGAAACCGGAGACCGCGAGGCTCAGGAAGGCGAGCACCGGCACCGACTGGAGGATGTCCAGCGCCGGGATCAGCACCCGTTCCAGCCGGCGGCTGCGGGCGGCCGCGTAGGCGTAGCAGAAGGTGAAGACGACCGAGAGGGCGAGCGCGGCGAACATCCGCAGCAGCGAGCGCGCCGCGTCGTACGGCAGCCGGGCCGGGTCGGTGTCGACGGCCGCGTCCCGGGTGGTGGAGAAGCGGACGGCGCCGCCCTGGCCGAGCCGCAGCACGAGGTAGAGCAGGACCAGGACGGCGGCCGCGACGACCAGGTCCGTCCAGACCCGCCCGCCGAGCCGGTGCGCGGTCCGGGTGGGCAGTGAGCCCCGGGACAGGCCCGGCAGCGGGCTCCGGGACCGGCCCGGGGCGGGCTTCGTCAGGGTCATGGCGGTACCTCCGGGGCAAACCCGGGCAGTCTGCTCCCTCGGGACGTCCGTACGCAAACCCGCCCGCCCCCACGGGGCCACCGGGTGCGCCCGGCCCCGGGCGGGGCGCCGTGTCCCGTCCCGGGGGCGCGCCGTCCCGGGCCGGGGTCAGGCGGTCCGGGCCAGCCGGGGGTCGTACTTGTAGCCGATCTGCCGGACGGTGGCGATCGCCTCCCGGTGCCCGGGGCCGAGCTTGCGCCGGATCCGGGCGATGTGGGTGGCGACGGTGCGGGAGTCGCCGGTGTCCGGGCGGCCCCAGACGTTCTCCATCAGCTGGCGCCGGGAGTGCACCCGCAGCGGGTTGCCGACCAGGTGCGCGAGCAGTTCGAACTCCAGGTACGGCATGGTGACGTGCCGGCCCTCGACGGTGACGGTGCGCTGGTCGGTGTCCACCACCAGGCCGGGCGCGGGTGCGGGTCGCGGGGCCGGGCGCCGGCCCGGGGCGGGGTGGTGCGAGAAGACGGCGTCGAGCCTGGGGCGGTGCGGGACCATGGCGCGGGGGCTCCTTCGTGGTCGGCTCAGTGGTTCAGCGCGGTCTGGACGATCTTGACGACGACCATGGCCGTCGCGATCAGCAGGTAGGCGCGCAGCGCGCCCATGCCGACCTTGCGGGCGGTGGACAGCACCGGCTTGTCGAGGGTCTCCAGCGGCGGCATCCGCCAGTTCTCCCGGCCGGTGCGGTCGACGGGGTCCTCCTTGGTGCCGCGGCGCCCGAAGGTGAAGGAGTACCCGGCGACGAGCACGCCCGCCACGCCGCAGCCGGCCATGATCCGGAGGATCGTCCCGGAGTCGATGCCGGGCCAGACCACGGCGGCGGTGAGGATCAGGGAGAGCATCACCAGGACGCCGACCACCAGCGAGGTGAAGGCGTTGGTCCGCGGCCCGTTCGTCCAGGGGCCCAGCACCGCGCGGTCGTTGCAGAGCAGCAGCAGGAAGACGGTCGCGGAGGGCAGCAGCACCCCGGCCAGCACCTGGACGAACTGGGTCATCAGGCCCTGGGTGTAGTCGGTGGAGAGCAGCGTGATCGCCGCCGCCGCGACCACCAGGCCCGCGTAGATCCCGTAGAAGCCCTTGGCGCCCTTCACCCCGCGGTGCAGCGAGTGCTTGATGCCGAAGACGTCGCCGATCGCGTACGCGGTGGACAGGGACACCGCGAAGGCGCCGATGATCGAGGCGTCCAGCAGGGCGATGGCGAACAGCACGCCGGCCAGGTGCCCGGCCTTGTCCTCGATGCCCCGGGCGACGGCGGCCGCGTCGGAGAAGTGCCCGAAGCCGTCGGTGCCCGCGAAGGCGGCGGCGGTGAGGCCCATCATGGCGGCGGCGCCGACGATCACGATCACGATGCCGATCCAGAGGTCGGCCTTCTCGTACGTCATGAAGCGCGGGGTGATCCGCTTGTCGATGACGTACGACTGCTGGAAGAACAGCTGCCAGGGCGCCACGGTGGTGCCGACGATGGAGATGATCACCAGCATCACGGCCGCCAGCCCGCCCGACCCGCCGGGCATGGCGGGCACCACGAAGTCGTGCGCCATCCGCGAGGTCTTCGGGTGGACCATGAAGTAGATCGGCACCAGCAGCAGCGAGCCCAGGCACAGCGTCACGGCGACCCGCTCGAAGCGCTGGAACGAGCCGGTGAAGGCCGAGGCGATGATGATCCCGGCGGCGAGCACCACCGAGGCCGCCTTCGGCAGGCCCAGGTACCCGGCCGCGAGCGTGACCCCGATGAACTCGGTGACCAGCGTCAGCGCGTTCAGCAGGAACAGGTCGATCACGCTGAACGCGCCCCAGAACTTCCCGAAGCGCTCCAGGATCAGCCGGGCGTGGCCGACGCCGGTGACGGCGCCCAGCCGCAGCACCATCTCCTGGTTGACGTACAGCACCGGGACCAGCATCAGCAGCGTCCACAGCAACTGGGTGCCGTAGTTCTGTCCGGCCTGGCCGTAGGTGGAGAAGGCGCCGGCGTCGTTGTCGCCGACCATCACGATCAGGCCGGGCCCGACGATCGCGAGCAGGGTCTTCAGTCTCGCCGACAGGCCGTGCCGGGGCGTGGTGTCGTCGAGCCGGATGGTGC
Organism: Kitasatospora sp. NPDC057738; assembly: GCF_042798815.1. Lineage (NCBI taxonomy): Bacteria > Bacillati > Actinomycetota > Actinomycetes > Kitasatosporales > Streptomycetaceae > Kitasatospora > Kitasatospora sp. NPDC057738. The sequence continues at coordinate 16,210 of NZ_JBHVJT010000060.1, forward strand.
CGAGCGCGCCCTTGATGTCGCCGACGTGCGCGTCGTCGAGGACGGCCGAACGCGGCTCGGGCGGAGCGGAGTTGAGCGTGGCGTGGGTGGTCATGGGTTTCCTCCCTGGGCCCCGGAGGGGCGGTTCGGAGGCAGGCGGCGGCTCTCCCCGCGGGCGGGCACGGCGCATCGGCGCGCGGCTGCGCGGCCCGTACGGTGGCGTGCGGGCACGGCGGAGCCGCGTGCGGACATGGCGTGCCGTCGTCGCTGATGACTGCCGAAGAATGGTGACTGATCGTCAGGACGTGCTGCGGGGAAAGGTGTTACCGCATGCCGGAGGTGTGCGAGGGCAGGCGGGGGCAGGGGCAACTGTGGCCCGGACTACTGCAATCCATGTCTCTCGCCTCCTCCCGGCCGGCGCACCCCGTGGTGCGTGTCATCGACGCGGCAAGGAGCTCACCGGCCCGCGCGACGCGACCGCCGGTTCACCCCAACTCGTCAGAGCTTAGTCCCGCCCGGGAGCGATACTTGCGCACTTGGTAAAACCTTTACCTTTCTGTCGGCGTACGCCGGTGCCTGCCGCCGCCGCCCGTCCGCGCCCGCCATTGCCCGCCGCTGTCCGCTGCTTCCCGTCCGCGCCCGCCGCTGTCCGTCCGCGCCCCGGGGCGGGCGGCGGCCGGCCGGGTGACGGGGGTTTGGCCGCCGGGCCGCCACGGAACGACTTCCCGCCGTACCGGCACCGGCACCAGGTCGTGCCCGAACCCGAGGGGTGGCATGGCGACCGCAGACTCCCAGGGGCCTCCCCGGCAGGCGCGGGCACTGACGCTCGCACGGAACCCGAAACTGTGGCTCTTCCCGGGCGTCCTGTGCTGCCTGCTGGCCGTCCTCCTCTCCCTGCTCTACATGGGGGGCATCCTCAACCCGAGCGGGCACCTGCACCGGCTGCCGATCGCCCTGGTGAACGAGGACCAGGGCCCGCCGCCGCCCGGGCAGGCGGAGCCCCTCGGCGCCCGGCTGGCCGCCGCCGTGGTGGCCGGCACTCCCGACAGCACCGTCCAGTGGCGGCAGGTGGACGCGGCCGGACTGAGCGAACAGCTCGCCGCCGGCAAGGTCTACGGCGCGCTGGTCGTGCCGAAGGACTTAAGTGCCGCCGTCACCGCGCTGGTCACCGGCGGCGCCGTCGAGCGGCCGACCGTCACCGTGCTGACCAACCCCGGCATGGGCAGCCTCGGCTCCTCGATCGCCGCGCAGATCTCCCAGAACGCCGCCCACCAGGCCTCGTCGGCGCTCGGCGGGCAACTGCTGGCCGCCGTACCGGCCTCCGGCGCCCCGGGCCCGGACACCGGAGCCACCGCCCGGCTGCTGCTCGCCGACCCGATCGCCGTCACCACCCAGGTCGGCCACCCGATCGGCGGCCACAGCGGGCTCGGCCTGAGCGCCTTCTACTTCACCCTGCTGGCCGTGCTGACCGGCTTCATCGGCGGCAACATCGTCCACAACGGCGTCGACGGCGCGCTCGGCTACAGCGACAGCGAGATCGGCCCCTGGCACACCCGCCGCCCGACCGTCCCGATCAACCGCACCCAGACCCTGCTGCTCAAGATGGTCATGACGGCCGGGATCATGCTGCTCACCACCTCGCTCGTGGTGCTCTGCTCGGTCGGCGTCCTGGGCATGGACGCCCCCCACCTGGCACAGCTGTGGATCTTCGCCTACTGCGCCAGCCTCGCCGTGGGCCTCGGCGTGCAGGCGATCAACGCCGCGTTCGGCGGGATCGGGCAGCTGGTGTCGATGTTCGTCTTCATCGCGCTGGCGCTGCCCTCCTCCGGCGCCACCGTCCCGCTCCAGGCGGTCCCCGGCTTCTACCGCTTCCTGAGCCTCTTCGAGCCGATGCGCCAGCTCAGCGACGGCATCCGGGCGATCCTCTTCTTCGACGCCAGGGCCGACGCCGGGCTCACCCGCGGCTGGGTCATGATCGGAATCGGCGCGGCGCTGGCCCTGCTGTTCGGCTTCGGGATGACCCGCTACTACGACCGCAAGGGCCTGCACCGCTGGACGCCCCAGCCCTCCGGCCAGGACACCTGACCGCCGGGGCCGGTCGGCCGGGGCGGTCGGGCGTCCTGGAAGGTCAGGACGACTTGGTGACGGTCACCTTGAGGTGCTTCATGATCGGCTGGTCGCTCTGGGTGCTGTAGTCGCCGATCGCGCACAGCACGTTCAGCTCCGGCATGTACCCGGCCGCGCAGCCGCGCGGGATGTCGTACGGGACGGCCAGGTAGCCGTGCACCGAGCGGGTGGACCCGTCCCGGGCGGTGCTGGTGACGTCCACCCGGTCGAACTCGTCCAGGCCGCGCTCGCGCATGTCGTCCCGGTTCATGAACACCAGCGTGCGCAGGTTCCGCACGCCCCGGTAGCGGTCGTTGTCCGAGTAGATGGTGGTGTTCCACTGGTCGTGCGAGCGCATCGTGCCCAGCGCCAGGGTGCCCACCTCGGGGACGACGTCGGGCAGCGGGGCGGCGGAGAACTCCGCCTTGCCGGAGCGGGTGTCGAAGACCAGCTCGCGGGCGGGCTGCTTGATCCGGAAGCCCAGCGGCAGCCGCACCCGGCGGTTGAAGTCCTCGAAGCCGTCGAGGACCTGGGCCATGGTGTCGCGGATGCGGTCGTAGTCCTCGATGTACCACTCCCAGGGGGTGGAACTGTCCGGCAGCGCCGCGCGGGCCATCCCGGCGACGATCGCGGGCTCGGAGAGCAGGTGCGGCGAGGCCGGGCGCTTCATGCCGACCGACAGGTGCACCATGCTCATCGAGTCCTCGACCGAGGTGGACTGCACCCCGGCCCGCTGGTGGTCCTTCTCGGTCCGGCCCAGGCACGGCAGGATCAGCGCGGCCCGCCCGTGCACCAGGTGGCTGCGGTTCAGCTTGGTGCTCACCTGGACGGTCAACTCGCAGGACTCCAGGGCCTGGTAGGTGTACGGGGTGTCCGGGGCGGCGAGCGCGAAGTTGCCGCCCATGCCGACGAACACCGTGATGTCGCCGCGCCGCATCGCCTCGATCGTGCCGACGGTGTCCAGCCCGTGCTCGCGCGGCGGCTCGATCCCGCACACCTCGGCGAGCCGGTCCAGGAACGCGCCGGCGGGCCGGTGGTCGATGCCGCAGGTGCGGTTGCCCTGGACGTTGCTGTGCCCGCGCACCGGGGAGGGGCCGGCCCCCTCCCGGCCCAGATTGCCGCGCAGCAGCAGGAGGTTGACGATCTCCCGGACGGTGTCCACCCCGTGCTCGTGCTGGGTGACGCCCAGGCACCAGCTGAAGATCGAGCGGTCGGCCTCCCGGTAGACCCGCGCCGCCTGGAGGATCTCGGCCCGGTCCAGCCCGCTCTGCCGCTCGATCTCGTCCCAGGGCGTGGCCAGGCAGACGTCGCGGTACGCCTCGAACCCGCTGGTGTGGCGGTCGATGAACAGCCGGTCCAGCGCCCGGTCGTCGGCCGCGGACTGTTCCAGGATCGCCTTCGCCATGCCGCGCAGCAGCGCCATGTCGCCGCCGATCCGCGGCTGGAGGTTCAGGGTGCTGGTGCGGGTGGCCCGGTTCAGCGCCATGTCGGTGAAGTCGTGCGGGATGATCGTCCGGGTCGCCGCCGCCTCGACCAGCGGATTGACGTGCACGATCTGCGCGCCCCGCTTGTACGCCTCGGCCAGCGAGGTGAGCATCCGGGGCGCGTTGGAGGCCGCGTTGACGCCCAGGATGAACAGGGCGTCGGTGACCTCCCAGTCCTTGAGGTCGACCGTCCCCTTCCCGGTGCCGAGCGAGGCCTGCAGGGCCCGGCCGCTGGCCTCGTGGCACATGTTGGAGCAGTCGGGCAGGTTGTTGGTGCCCAGCTCGCGGGCCATCAGCTGGTAGAGGAAGGTCGCCTCGTTGCCGAGCCGGCCGGAGGTGTAGAAGGCGGCCCGGTTGGGGTCGTCCAGCCCGCGCAGGGTGCGGCCGACCAGGGCGAACGCGTCCTTCCAGCCGATCGGGACATAGCGGTCGGTGTCCGGGTCGTAGACCATCGGCTCGGTGAGCCGGCCCTGGTCCTCCAGTGCGAAATCGCTCCACCCGGACAGCTCGGTCACCGTGTGGGCGGCGAAGAACTCCCGGCCGACCCGCTTGCGGGTCATCTCCCAGGTGACGTGCTTGATGCCGTTCTCGCAGATGTCCAGGTGCAGACCCTTGGTGTCGTCGGGCCAGGCGCAGCCGGGGCAGTCGAAGCCGCTGTTCTCGTGGTTCATCCGCATCACCGCCCGCGGCCCGTCCAGGTACGCGCCCTCGCGCACCAGGAAGCGGGTGACGCTCTTGGCGGCGCCCCAGCCGGCGGCCGGGTGGTGGTACGGCTGGGCGTGGGGCGGGCCGGCGGGGGAGGGGCCGACCTCCTCCTGCCCCGGGGGCTCCTGCGGGGGAGTGGTGACGGCGTCGTCGGAGGTGGTCACGGGCCTCGCCTTCCGTCGCACGGGGGTCGGACACCCGGCGTTGCAGTCGACGCTACGTCCGGAGGCCGGACCTCGCGCGTCGAGCGGTCGTGGCCCGGACGGTCCTCGCGCGTCGAGCGGTCGTGGCTCGGGCGGTCAGGCCCCGGTCCCCGGTCTCGGGCCCCGGTCCCCGGGCCCCGGTCCGGGCGATCACGCCGCCGGCAGGCTGCCGAGCACGGTGGCCACCTCGGTGCGCCGGGCGACCTCCAGCAGGGCGCGGGCCATCACCGAGCCGGGCTCCCGGGCGGCGATCACCAGCCCGATCGGCGCGCTGTGCGCCGGCTCCGTCAGCGGGACCGCCCGCATCCCGCGCGGCACGCCGAACACGTGCAGCCACGCGTACGGCACGACGCTCGCCCAGTGCCCGGTGCGGACGTGGGCGAAGAGCGAGGCCACCGAGTCGGTCTCGACCCGGGGCGTCGGTGCCAGCCCGAGCCCCGCGAACACCTCGTCCAGCACCCGGCGGCCCTGCATGCCCGGGTGCAGCAGGCACAGCGGCAGCCGGGAGGCCTGTTCCCAGGTCGCCCGCGGCTGCTGGGCCGGCTCGTCGGCCAGACCGGTCAGCAGGACGTACCGCTCCTCGTACAGCGGGAGTGCCCGCAGGTCGTCCTCGCCCGGTCCGGTCAGGTAGGTGACGCCCGCGTCGATCTCGAAGTTCCGTACCTGGCGCAGGAGTTCATCGGATCGAAGGTCGGTGGACAGCTCCACTGCGGCCAGCGGGTGGGCGGTGCAGAACGGCCCGGTGAGCAGCGACACGGCGCCCGAGGCGGTCGGCACCGAGCCGATCCGCAGTCGTCCGCTCAGGCCGGTGCGCAGCGCGTCCACCTCGTCCCGGAGGGCGTCCCGGTCGGCCAGGATGCGCTGCGCCCACAGCACGATCCGCTCGCCCTCGGGAGTCAGGCCCTCGTAGGCGCGGCCGCGCCGCACCAGCAGCACCTTCAGCTCGTCCTCCAGCTTGCGCAGCGCCTCGGAGAGGGCGGGCTGGGAGACGTGGCAGGCCTGGGCGGCGCGGGCGAAGTGGCGCTCCCGGGCGAGCGCGACGAGGTACTCGAGCTGGCGGAACAGCATCGCCTACTCGACTCCGGTGGCGGTGGCGGTGGCGGTGGCGGTGGCGGGGGCGGTGCTGGCGGCCGTGGCGCCGGTGGTGGTGGCCGGAGCGGTGGTGGCCGGCGTGGAGGTGTCGACGCGGTCGGTGCGGGTGTAGACGTTCATCGAGTCGCCGCGCAGGAAGCCGACCAGGGTCAGCCCGCTCTCCTCCGCGAGGTCCACGGCCAGCGAGGACGGCGCGGAGACCGCCGCGAGCACCGGGATGCCCGCCATCACCGCTTTCTGCACCAGCTCGAAGGAGGCCCGCCCGCTGACCATCAGCACCGTGCCGCGGGCCGGCAGCAGGCCCTCGCGCAGCGCGTGGCCGACCACCTTGTCCACCGCGTTGTGCCGGCCCACGTCCTCGCGCAGGCAGAGCAGCCGCCCGTCGGCGTCGAACAGTCCGGCCGCGTGCAGGCCGCCGGTGCTGTCGAAGACCTTCTGGGCGGCGCGCAGCCGGTCGGGCAGCGCGGAGAGCAGCGCGGGGGTCACGCGCAGCCCGTCCTCGGCGACGCTCCACGGCGCGGTGGTGCGCACCGCGTCCAGGCTGGCCTTGCCGCACAGGCCGCAGGAGGAGGTGGTGTAGAAGTTGCGCTCCAGCGAGGCGTCGGGCGCCGGCACACCGGGGGCGAGCAGGACGTCCACCACGTTGTAGGTGTTGCCCCCGTCGGCGGTGGCACCGGCGCAGTAGCGGATGCCCGCCACCTGCTCGGCGGCGTGCACCACGCCCTCGCTGACCAGGAACCCGGCCGCCAGGTCGAAGTCACTGCCCGGGGTGCGCATGGTCACCGTCAGCGCGCGCCCGCCGACCCGGATCTCCATCGGCTCCTCGGCGGCCAGGGTGTCGGGACGGTACGAGGGTGCGCCCTGGCGCAGGCGCAGCACTCTGCGGGGGACGGTCACTCGGCCCATGGTCGTCGGCTCCTCGAAGGTCTCCGTCAGGTCTGTACGGATGAATCCTCCCTCCTGGCGGCGGCGTAGGGGTCCGGCGGGTCGGGCAGGTGGCGGCGGCTGTGCGCGGCGGTGACCGCCAGACAGAGCAGGCCGACGGCCGCCATGCCCGCCAGCAGCGCCGGGTAGGAGGCGTGGCCGGCGGTGCCGGCGAGCAGCAGCGGGGTGAGGAAGCCGCTGGAGGTGATGCTCTGGTAGAGGGAGGCGGAGGTCGGCCCGGAGGCGCGCGGGGTCAGCCGCTCCACCTCGTGCAGCCCCGCGCCGAGCGTCAGCCCGTACCCGGTGCCGAGGACGAGGGCGGCGGCCACCACCAGGCCCACCGAGTCGAGGTCGGCGGCGAGGGCGCCGAGCAGCAGCCCGGCGATCACCGTGGCCATCGCGGTGAGGGTGGCCCGGGCGCTGTCCGCGTCGTCCAGCCGGGCGGCGAAGGGCTGGGCGACCACGCCCGTGGCCAGGGTCAGCGCCGCGACCAGGCCGCTGAACAGCGGCGCGTAGCCGGGCACCCGGTCGGCGACCAGCGGCGGCAGCACCACGTACGCCACCGTGGCGGCGCCGAGCACGGCCGGGCTGGCGGGCAGGACCACGTAGCGGAACCGGGGGTGGCGGACGGCGCGGAACCGGGGGTGGTGGACGGCCGCCGGTCCGCTGCCGTTGTTGCTCCCGCCGTTGCCGCTGCCGCTGCTGTTACCGCTGCCGTTGCTGCCGTTGCCGTGGCTCCGGGCGGTCTCCGGGAGTCCGCGGGTGGCCCGCAGCACCAGCAGGCAGCCCAGCGCATGGGCGAGGGCGGGCAGCACCGTCGGGCCGGGCAGCCACTCGGCGATCACCCCGGAGGCCAGCGCGCCCGCCGCGAAGCCCGTACCGGTGGCGTACATCGCCCGGCGGGCGCTCCGCTCGGGCGGGACGGCGGGCCCGGAGAGCTCGCGCAGCCAGGCCGTCCCGGCCAGGAAGACCAGCCCGGCCGCGAAGCCGGTGGCCAGCCGGGCGGCGTACACCGAGGGCTCGTCCGGCAGCGCCAGCACCACGCTGGCGGCGGCGGACAGGCCCAGCGCGCCGCGCACCGTCCGCCGCCGGCCGTACCGGTCCGCGGCGGGCCCGCCCAGCAGCAGACCGGGCAGCAGGCCGAGCAGGTAGACCGAGAACATCGCGGCCAGCGAGAGCGCCGACCAGTCGGTGCGCGCCCGGTACACGGTGGCCAGCGCCGTGAACTGGTTGGCGCCCCAGGCGGCGACGGCGACGGCGGCGGCCGCCGGGAGCCAGCGGGCGGTGCGGGGCGCGGGCATTCCGTCGGTACCGCCCATGCGCTGTCCTGCCCCGTTTCCGGCTTTCCGGCCATTCCTGGATTTCCGCAGTCCAGTGTGCGGTCCGTCGCCGCGGGGCGTCAAAGAAGTGAATCCTGTGAGCCGATAAGCGGCGCCTATCGGAGATTCGACGGATATCCCACTTTGCCGGGTGTCCGGAAAACCTGCCGGACATCCCGAAAGCGCGACCGGGAATTCCGTTCGGATTATTCCGCCCCGGCTGTTCCGCCCCGGCTATCGCGTGCCGGCTATTCCGTGCCGCCCACCGACAGCACCACCGCGCTGGCCGCGCCGGCCGGCGTCTCGTAGTTCACCGTCTCCCCGGCATGCCGCCCGAGCAGCGCCTTCCCGAGCGGACTGTCGAAGGTCACCAGGGTGAGGTCCCGCTCCTCCGCCAGCTCGGAGATCTCGACCGTCTCCTCCGTGCCGTCGTCGAACCGCACGGTGACCGTCGATCCCACCCCCACCACCCGCGCGGACGGCTCCCCGGCCACCTCGGCCTCCCGCAGCCGCGCCTCCAGCTCGGCGATCCGCCGGTCCAGCCGGGTCACCTCCGACGCCCGCTGCAACTCGTCCGCCGCATCCGCCCGGTCCCCCACCGGTTCCAGCCCGCGCAGCGTCGCGGCCACCTTCCCCCGCTCCTCCCGCAACTGCGCCAGGTCCTCCTGCACCGCACGCAGGCCCTCGGCACTGATCGGTTCCGGCCCACCGCTCATCCCACGCTCCCGGGGCTGCTCGTCACACGCTCGAACACCGGCCGCCTCCCATTACCCCACCCCTCCGGGCCCCGGGCAACTTCCGGGCCGATCGACCACCCGGAGCGATTCGTCGAGGAGGCGTCGCCCGGGGCGCCGCGGGTCACCGTGCGAGCAGCTGCGCCGGGACGACCGGTTCGAGGAAGACGCTCGGTGTGCCGTGCCAGGACACGCTGAGGGCCTCGCGTGCGCGCGTGCACGCCACGAAGAGCAGGCTCAACTCGCCGCTGAGGTCCTCCTGGTGCTGCAGCGGGTCGGTGTCCACCGGGGTGATCGCGCTGCGCATGGGCACCAGGCCGTCGCTCACGCCCACCACGGCGACGCAGCGGAACTCCAGGCCCTTCATCCGGTGCATGGTCCCGACCCGCACGCCCGGGGACGGTGCGTTGCCGAGCACGTAGGCGGGCGTCCCGGCCTGCTCCAGGGCCTGGGCGATCTCGCGGCCGAGCTGGGCGGTCCGGGCGGCGACGCCGATGTCCTCCGGGGCGACGCCGGACGCGGTCCACGCCGCGATCCGGGCGACGAGGTCCTGGATCTCGTCGGCCTTGTCGACGTGGCCGTGCACCTCGGGGTGCGCGCCGTGCAGGGTCGAGTGGTAGCCGACGAGGGAGTCCTCGCCGCCGTCCATGTCGTCGGGCCGCTCGCCGGTGAGCAGGGACGCGGACCAGCTGATGATCTCGTGCGTGGTCCGGTAGTTGACCCGCAGTCGGGAGGACCGTCCGACGACCTGGATTCCGAGTGAGCGCAGCGAGACCTTGTTCCCGTAGATCCGCTGGTGCGGGTCGCCGGCGAGGAACAGGTCGTCCGGTCCGGACGCGACGATCGCGCGGAGGAACCTCCACTGCGCGGGGTGCAGGTCCTGCGCCTCGTCGATCACCACGTGCCGGAACGGGCGGTCGTCCTGTTCGTCGAGCGCCCGCGCGGCCTGCGCGCAGACCTGCAGGAACGTCAACTCCCCGGCCTGTCGCAGCTCGTCCTCGAACGCGGCCACCGCACGCCACACTTGGGCCTTCTGCAGCGGACCGAGGGCCGTACCGCGGCCGGACCGGGGTGCCTTCAGGTACTGCTCCGGGCTCTCGATCGCCTGGGCCAGGACGACCTGCCGCCACTCCTGGTCCAGGAAGACGTCGGTGAGGTCGATCCCGAGCCGGCGGACGATCCGGCCCCAGCGGGCGAGGACCGCGCGCTGGTTGAAGACGATCTTCAGTGGGGCGCCGCCCCGCGAGCGGCGGAGCACCTCGTTCGCCAGCGCGTCGACGGTGACCACCCGGACCTTCGCCCTGATCCGCTCGTCCGTGATGAGCAGCGTGAGGCAGCGTTCGAGCTCGCCGGCGAGGTCCTTGGTGAAGGTGGTCAGCAGAATCGATCCGTCAGGTGCGTCCGGCGGCAGCCGGCGCGCCAGGTGGTAGGCCCGGTGCAGGGCCACCACCGTCTTCCCGGTCCCGGGGCCGCCGGTCACCCGGGCGGGCCCGTTGTACGACTCCCGGTAGGCGATCCGGTACTGGGCCGGGTGCAGGAAGATCCGCCACACGTCGAACGGGCGCTCCAGGATCTCCCGCAGTTCCTCGGGGCCGGACACCAGGGCGACCCGGCCGCGCGCGTGGGCCATCGCCGAGACCAGCCCGTCCTCGGGCTGCGCGGCGTTCACCGGAGCCGCCGCCCGCGCGTACGCCTGGACGATCTCACGGTCGATGTCGGCCGGTTCCATCCCGCTCGCGAGGCCGATCAGAACGTCGAACTGCTGCTCCGGCAGGACCCGGTGGAGCGCCTCCAGATGGGCCTCGTCCGGAAGCAGCCGGATGATCGGCAGGATCTCCTCCTCGATGCCCAGGCTGCGCAGGACCTTGTCGGAGCGGTCGGCGAAGAGCCTCCGGGGTTCGTCGGGGGCCAGGGCCCGCAGCGACTCGGTGGCGCGTTCCAGGGCGACGTCGTTGCGGATCTCGACGCCCTGGGTGGCGGCGTTCACCGAGGCCCGGTGCTTGTACGCCCAGTCGTTCGCCTTGTCGTGGGGGAGCACCTTCAGCAGCATGTACCCGTCGCCCCGGTCGGCCTTGAGGACCACTCCGCGCCAGAAGTCGGTGATCCGTATGGTCCGGATCCGCGGGTCCCGCTGGTGGGTGAGCTTCTCCAGATGCGCGCCGGTGTGCGTCGCTCCGGTGAACTTCTCGAACACGTCGAAGACCCTGCGCTGCACGGATTTCTCCAGTGCCGCGAACTCCAGCAGAAAGTCCCGGTGCATACCCAGCGTCGCCACGCGGGCCCCCTTGCGCCTCGGTCGGACGGGTGGTGCGCTTACTGTACTGGCCTTGTCGATCACTCGAAGTGGGGGCTCCGGAGCCCGCGGGCGGAACCTCGGGAGGACGCGAAAGAACCCCGGCCGTTCGGGCCGGGTCTCTTTCGCGGCGGATATCGAGCGGAATGGCCGGGCCGGGCGTGCCCGCCGAACCCGAGCCGCGCCACAACGACCCGAACCGGCGTGCACCGGCCTGCCGGTCGCGCGCGGAGCGGTGCGCCCGGCACCGGCGGACAGGGTGCGGGCATGGTGCGGCAGCCGGCTCCGGCGGGTAATTCATTGACGCGGAGCCGAGCGGATTTGTACGGTGTGTAGCCGAGCGCTCACGCGACCCTGTGGAGGCATGATGAGCCAGCCCTGGGAGGCCGATCCCGACGCGGAGCTGACCCGGCGCCTGGGCAAGTCGCCGACCGAACTGGGCACCACGGGCGGCCGGGACGGCTGCCCCGACATCTGGGAGCTCGACAACGGCGACATCGCCGTCATCGGGCGGGACCTCACCGAGGCCTACCGGACCGGACTCCCCGAGGGTGCGGTGATCAACGAGCACGAGCGGCTCGTGGTGATCCCCCGGATCACGCTGCTCTCCGCGAAGGCGGATCTGCCCGATGCGTGACCTTCTCGGTGGCGTGCCGGGTGACCGGCTCCCCCTTGCCGAATACCGGGCCGACTTCCGCCAACGGGACTTCGCGGTCGACGGCTACGACTCGTGGAAGCTGGAACGGCGACAGGACTTCCAGGAGCCCGAGGACGCCAGCTGGCGCGCCCATCTGGAGGGGGACCGCCCGAAGGCCCTGGAGCTGATCGAGGCCAGGCGCGACGAACTCCTCCGGCTCTCCCGGCTGGCCGCCGACCACGCCTGCCGGCTGCTGCGCGTTCGCGTCGTCGAGTTCCCGCTCACTCCCTATCTGGCATGGGAACTGCGGCTGTTGCGGGTGCGGGCCGAGTGCGGCGAACTGATCCGCGTGATCGGCCCCGAGCTGATCGCGCCGTACGAACGTGACGCGCTGTTCCCGGAACTCGTCACACTGGGGCCGGACACCGTCTACGACATCTCGTACGACGAGGCCGGCACCCTGGCCGGTGCGATCCGCTACGTGGACCGCGCGGCCAGGGAACGGGTCGCGGAGTTCGTCGCCCGCCTGTACGACCGGGGCGAGGACATCGGGACGTTCATGGCGCGGATGCCGGCGGAGCGCTGAGGAGTGGAACGAGAGGTCCCCGAGCCGTCCCCGGGCAGGGTCAGCTCCTCGCTGTCGGGGTCCTCCACCGGGCATGTCGTGCAGGCGCGGGACATCCAGGGGCCCGTCCACATCCACGCCGCGCCGCCGGCCGCCGCCCGGCACGGCGAACCCGTTCCGTGGCAACTGCCCACGGACGTCCGCGGGTTCGTCAACCGGACCGTGGAACAGGAGGCCATGGATCGCCTCCTGGCCGAGCGGTCGCCCGCAGCCCAGGTCCTGGTGCTCACCGGCACCGCCGGGGTCGGCAAGACCTCGCTGGCCCTGCACTGGGCGCATGCCGTTCGCGAGAGGTTCCCGGACGGGCAGTTGTACGCGAACCTGCACGGCTACGACCCGCAGGAGCCCGTGGCCGCCGCACACGTGCTGGAACGGTTCCTGCGTGCGCTCGCCGTACCGACGGCGGCGATACCGACCGACCCCGAGGCCATGGCATCGACCTATCGATCCCTGGTGGCCGATCGCCGGATGCTGATCGTCCTGGACAACGCCTCGAGCGCCGCCCAGGTCCGTCCGCTGCTGCCCGGTGTTCCCGGATGCCTGGTCGTGGTGACCAGCAGGCACCGTCTCTCGGGCCTCGGCGTGCGTGAGGGGGCCCGACACCTGACCCTGGAGGTCCTGGCGGAGCATGACGCCGTCGAACTGCTGCGCGCGGTCACGGCGGACTACCGCAGGGGAGACGACCCGGACGAGCTCGCGCAGTTGGCCCGCCTCTGTGCCCGTCTGCCGCTCGCCCTGCGCATCGCGGCCGAACGCGCGGCCGGCCGGCCTCGGATGCTGCTGAACGACCTGATCCAGGACCTGCGCGACGAGTCCAGCCTGTGGGACGCGCTGTCCAGCGCCGACGAGGAGGATCCGGAGGCGGTTCGTTCCGTCTTCGCCTGGTCGTACCGAGCCCTGCCCGCCGGTGCCGCACGGCTCTTCCGCATGCTCGGCCTCCATCCGACCGGTGAGTTCAGTACCGCGGCCGCTGCCGCGCTGGTGGCGAGCAGTGTCCGGCAGGCGGGCCGCCTGCTCGACGGGCTGGTCGCGACGCACATGGTCGAGCAGACCGCGCCGGACCGCTACCGGTTCCACGACCTGCTGCGCGCCTATGCCGTCGACCAGGTGAAGCGAGAACAGGAGCCGGAGGAGAGCGAGCGGGCGGTCGGGCGGGTGCTGGCCTGGTACCTCCACGCGGCCGACGCCGCCCAAGTGCGCGTCGCTCCCCACGAGCCCCGTGTCGAGCTTGCCCCACTCGATCCGGAGGTGCAGGCCGCGCGCTTCGAGGACGACGTCGCCGCGGCGAACTGGTTCGAGGCGGAGCGGGAGAACCTCGCGTCGGCCGTGCGGACCGCGGCCGCCCTGGGCCTGGACGAACACGTGTGGCGACTCGCCATCGTCCTCCGCGCCTTCTACATGCAGCGCAACACCTTCCAGGACTGGTTCGAGACCTCCCTCCTGGGCCTGGAGGCCGCGCGGCGCCGGGACGAGCGGCACGCGCAGGCGGAACTTCACGAGAGCCTGGGCATGGCGTACACCCAGTCCAGCCACCTGGATCAGGCCGCCGAGCAGTACGAGGCCGCACTTGCCGTCCGCCGTGAGCTCGGCGATCCGGAAGGCGAAGCCCTGACCCTCAACGGACTCGGCCTTCTCCGGTTGCGCAGGAACCTGCTGCCGGGCGCCCAGGAGGCTTTCGAGAGAGCCCGTGAGCTGTTCCGGGCCCTCGGGGACACCTACTGGGAGCCCCGGACGGCGGTCAATCTCGCCGAGGTCCGGGCGGCTCTGGGTCTACTCGCGGACGCGGAGCGGGTGGCCCGAGCAGGCCTGGAGTCGTTCCGCGAGGCTGCCGACCTCCGGGCCGAGGGCAACGCGCTGAGCGTCCTCAGCCGGATCCAGCTCGAAGGCGGCCGGACGGGCGAGGCACTGGAAAGCGCTCAGCGAGCCGTCGACCTCGCGGTGGACCTCGACAACGCCGTCGCGGAGGCACACTGGCTGACGCAGCTCGGACATGCCCAACGGGCGGCAGGCCGCTTCACCGATGCCCTCGCTTCGTACCAGCGTGCCGCCGTCCTGCAACGAAGTCTCGGCGACCGCAGCCGCGAAGCACTCGCCTGGGACGGCGCCGGTCTGACGTACCGCGAACTCGGCCGGGCCCAGGAGGCGAGCGAGTTCCATCGCCGTGCCGTCGCCGTGCACCGCGAGCTGGGCGACCGGTGGCAGTGGGCCGTGGCCCTCTGCCGACTCTCCGAGGCGCTGGACGCCATGGGAGGGGGAGCGGACATCGCGCGGGAACACAGGCGTGAGGCGCTGTCACTGCTCGGCGGCTTCACCGACCCGGCCGCGCTGCGCCTGCGTGACCGGCTGACGGCTGCCCTGGGAGAGGGCGCCTGAGTCGGTCCGCGGAGAGCCGGTCCTCCCGGGCGGAGCCGCCGGGTGAGGGTGGCGGTGATCACCTTCGGGGGCGGGGCGGGGGTGAACGCGCAGGTCGGGGGCTCGGGCGGGAGGGGCCGGGGAGGGACCGGCGGTCGGGGCGCGGGCGGGCGAAGCTACCATGTGGGCAACACCCTCAGCTCGAAAGATGGACTTGTGACTGTCAACGACGACGTGTTCACGGACTGGAAGAACCGCGAGGAGATCGCGGAGTCGATGATCCCGATCATCGGGCGGCTGCACCGGGAGAGGGACGTCACCGTTCTGCTCCACAGCCGTTCCCTGGTGAACAAGTCGGTGGTCAGCATCCTCAAGACGCATCGCTTCGCCCGGCAGATAGCCGGCGAGGAGCTCTCGGTCACCGAGACGATGCCGTTCCTGGAGGCACTGACCGCCCTGGACCTCGGCCCCTCGCAGATCGACCTCGGCATGCTCGCCGCGACGTACAAGGCGGACGACCGCGGCCTGTCGGTGGCGGAGTTCACCGCCCAGGCCGTCGTCGGTGCCACCGGCGAGAACAAGCTGGAGCGCCGGTCCGGGCAGGACGTCGTGCTGTACGGGTTCGGCCGCATCGGCCGGCTGGTCGCCCGCCTGCTGGTCGAGAAGGCCTCGGGCAACGGCCTGCGGCTGAAGGCCATCGTCGTGCGCAACAGCGGCGGCGACGACCTGGTCAAGCGCGCCTCGCTGCTGCGCCGTGACTCCATCCACGGCCAGTTCCAGGGCACGATCACCGTCGACGAGGCGAACAACAAGATCATCGCCAACGGCAACGAGATCACGGTGATCTACTCCGACGACCCGACCAAGGTCGACTACACGGAGTACGGGATCAAGGACGCGATCCTGATCGACAACACCGGCCGCTGGCGCGACCGCGAGGGCCTGTCGAAGCACCTGCGCCCCGGTATCGCCAAGGTCGTGCTGACCGCGCCGGGCAAGGGCGACGTCCCGAACATCGTGCACGGCGTGAACCACGACACGATCAAGCCGGACGAGCAGATCCTGTCCTGCGCCTCCTGCACCACCAACGCCATCGTCCCGCCGCTGAAGGCGATGGAGGACGAGTACGGCGTGCTCCGCGGCCACGTGGAGACCGTCCACTCGTTCACCAACGACCAGAACCTGCTGGACAACTACCACAAGGCCGACCGCCGCGGCCGCTCGGCGCCGCTGAACATGGTGATCACCGAGACCGGTGCCGCCTCGGCCGTCGCCAAGGCCCTGCCGGACCTCCAGGCGAAGATCACCGGCAGCTCGATCCGCGTCCCGGTGCCGGACGTCTCCATCGCGATCCTCAACCTCCAGCTCAAGCGGGAGACCAACCGCGAGGACGTCCTGGAGTACCTGCGGAACGTCTCGCTGACCTCGCCGCTGAAGCGCCAGATCGACTTCACCGACTCGCCCGACGCCGTCTCCAGCGACTTCATCGGCTCGCGCCACGCCTCGATCGTGGACGCCGGCGCGACCAAGGTCGAGGGCGACAACGCGATCCTCTACCTGTGGTACGACAACGAGTTCGGCTACTCGTGCCAGGTGATCCGGGTCGTCCAGTACATCTCGGGCGTCGAGTTCCCGACCTTCCCGGTTCCGGCGGTCTGATCCACCGGTAGGGCAGGACGACGGGGCAGTACGACGAGCAGTACGACGGGGCGGTGACCGACAGGTCGCCGCCCCGTCGGCGTTCGCGGGCGGGGCGGTCGCTATCTTGAGGGATCACTGACAGGTCTAGGGAGGGCGACGGGGATGGGTGGTCGGCGGGTGCTTGCCGCGGTGGCGGCGGCGGGGGTGCTGACGGGCGTGTTGGCCGGGTGCTCCTCCGGGGGGTCGAAGGGGGTCGGCGGGGCGGCGGCCGCGGGTTCGTCCGCGTCCGGTCCGGCGGCGGCGTCGACGGGTACGGCCGGGGCGTCCGCGTCCGGGTCCGCGGCTGCGCCCGCGCCCGCGCCGAGCGGGTCGGACGCCGGGGCGCCCGGGGCGGGTTCGGCGCCCGCCTCCGCACCGGCCCCGGCCGCGGTGGAGGTGCCGCGCGGGGACCTGGAGGTGGCGCTGCTGGACGACAAGGTGGTCGGGCAGGTGCTGCCGGACGCCAAGGCGATGGCCGGCTGGGAGGAGGAGAAGCGGAAGGTCGACACGGCCGACCACAAGGTCACCTGCACCGGTGCCGCCGCCGCCTCCTGCGCCGGAAAGCCGCTCAGCGGGTCGGTCCGGTTCTCCTCGGGGGACGTGGTCGTCCGCTTCCTGGTGGACACCCTGCCCAGCCGGGACGCGGCGGCGCAGCGGCTGAAGGAGAGCTACGCCTCGTACGCCGCCGGGCCGTTCAAGAAGGTCGACACCCCGGTGCTGGGCAGCGAGAGCCAGGCGTTCCAGGGGCCGCTGGCCGAGGGCGAGGGCGTCGGCATCGTGGTGCGCTCGGGCACCGTGGTGGCGAGCGTGACCAGCGAGGGCGGTCCGGTGGACGTGGCCGCGACGCGGAAGTTCGCGGTGATGCTGGTCAAGCGGATCGAGCAGGCCCAGGCCGGGAAGGCGCCGGACGCCGGGCCGGGCGTGGGCTGAGGGGCCCCTCCCCGCACGGGCGGGGCGCTGGGCTGGGGAAACGGATGTCAGTCGACCGTGATATGTACCTATCTCGTGGCCACTGTGCGGCCATGCGAAAGATACCGATGACGTTCGAGGGGGCCAGACATGCCGCTGTTCCGACGCCGCTCCGGCGGGGAGGGCGCGGAGGACCGGGCCGAGCGGCGCGGGCTCGGGTTCGGCTTCGGCCGGCGGGGAGCCGGATCGGCCGCGCCGGCCGGTGCTGCCGAGCCGCGGCTCGACCCGGCGTACGGGGACGAGTCGGTGCGTCTGGCGCTCCGCCAGGCCGCCGACGGGGACTGGGCCGCGCTGCGCCCCGCGCTGGCCGCCGCCGAGGGCGAGGACCTGACCTTCCTGGTCGGGGCGATAGCCGACGTGCCCCGGGTCGAGCAGTGGACGTCCCGCGCGCTGGCCGACACCCCGGACGACACGCTGCTGCTGTTGCTGTCCGGTGCCCGGCACATCGACTGGGGCTGGGAGGCCCGGACGGGCGCCCGGGCCAAGGACGTCACCGAGGAGCGGTGGAAGGTGTTCCACGAGCGGCTGGAGGTCGCCGAGGAGCAACTGCTGGAGGTCGCCGAGCGCGAGCCGTCCTGGCACGCCCCCTGGCGGTTCCTGCAGACCAGCGCCCTCGGGGCCTCGCTCGGCCCGGAGGTCGCCACCAGCCGCTTCGAGGCCGCGGTGCGCCGCGCGCCCGGGAACTCCGCCTCGCACTGGGTCAGGCTGCAGCAGCTGAGCGCCAAGTGGGGCGGTTCGCACGAGGAGATGCACGAGTTCGCCCGCTCCGTGATGCTCGCGGCCCCGGAGGGCAGCCGCCTCGGTGAGCTGGTCGCGGTCGCGCACCTGGAGCACTGGCTGGCCCTCCCGGACGGCGAGGACCGCGCCTACCTGACCAGTCCGGCCGTGGTGGCGGGGCTGCAGGAGGCGGCCTTCCGGTCCGTCCTGCACCCGGCCTTCGTGCCGGCGCGCGGCTGGCAGGGCGCCTTCAACACCTTCGCGATGGCCTTCTCCCTCGCCGACCAGCCGAAGACCGCGCGCCTGCTGTTCGAGGCGCTGGACGGCTTCGTGACCGAATCGCCCTGGCACTACCTGTCGGGCAATCCGGTCAAGGCCTTCCGCGCCCACCGCGACCGCTGCACCTCGTACTGGCGCTGAGGCGTACCGGTGCCGGTGCCGGTGCCGGTATCGACCCGCACCCGCACCCGCACCCACATCCGCGCCCGCACCCCACCACCGTCATCCACCCCGCGATCGAAAGAGCCTCCGGTGTCCCCTACCGACAACCCGACGAGTGCGCACACCTTCCAGGTGGACCTGCGCGGTCTGGTGGACCTGCTCTCCCACCACCTCTACTCCAGCCCGCGGGTCTACCTGCGCGAGCTGCTGCAGAACGCGGTGGACGCGATCTCCGCCCGCCGCGCCCTCGACCCGGAGGCGCCGGCCAGGATCACCGTCCGCGCCGACGACGAGCTGTCCGTCACCGACACCGGCATCGGCCTGACGGAGAAGGACGTCCACACCTTCCTCGCCACCATCGGCCGCAGCTCCAAGCGCGACGCCGACGGCCGGCTCGACGGCGCCGGGCTCGCCAAGGCCCGCGGCGACTTCATCGGCCAGTTCGGCATCGGCCTGCTCGCCTGCTTCGTGGTCGCCGACGAGATCACCGTGGTCACCCGCTCCGCCGCCACTCCGGACGCCCCGGTGATCGAGTGGCGCGGCAGCTCCGACGGCAGCTACACCATCCGCACGCTGCCCGCCTCGGCCAAGCCCGAGCCGGGCACCACCGTCACGCTGGCCCCGCGCGCCGACGCCGCCGAGTGGACCCGCCCCGGCCGGGTCCTCACCCTCGCCCGGGACTTCGGCAGCCTGCTGCGCCACGACGTCACGGTGATCGACGCCGCCGGCACCGAGCACCGGGTCAACCGCACCCCGCCGTGGGCCGAGCGCCACGCCTCCCCGCTGGCCAGGCGCGACGCGCTCACCGAGTACTGCCGCGCCGCCTTCGACTTCACCCCGCTCGACACCATCGAGCTGGACCTGCCGCTGGTCGGCCTGCGCGGCGTCGCGTACGTGCTGCCGGACGCCGCCCCGCCCTCGCGCCGCAACGGCCACCGGGTGCACCTCAAGGGCATGCTGCTCTCCGACCAGGCCGACGAACTGCTGCCGGACTGGGCCTTCTTCGTCCGCTGCGTCGTCGACACCGACGGGCTGCGCCCGACCGCCTCCCGCGAGGGCCTGTACGCCGACGAGACGCTGGCCGCCGTCCGGGACGCGCTCGGCGCCCGGATCCGCGACTGGCTGACCGGCCTGTCCGCGAGCGACCCGGCGCTGCTGCACCGCTTCCTCTCCGTCCACCACCTGGCCGTCAAGGAACTCGCCCGCTACGACGATGAGTTGCTGCGGATGATGCTGCCCTGGCTGCCGTTCGAGACCACCGACGGCAACGTCACCCTGGACGAGTTCGCCCGCAGCCACCCGACGGTGCTGGTGACCCGTACGGTCGAGGAGTTCCGCCAGGTCGCCCCGATCGCCGCCGCGGCCGGGCTCGGCGTGGTCAACGGCGGCTACACCTACGACCACGACCTGGTCCACCGGCTGCCCGAGATCCGGCCCGGCGTCTCGGTCTCCGACCTCGACCCGGGCACCGTCACCGCGCACCTGGACACCGTGGACCCGGCCGTCGAGCTGGCCGCCAACGCCTTCCTGGCGATCGCCCGCGAGGTCGTCGGCCGGTTCGACTGCGACGTCGCGCTGCGCAGCTTCCACCCGACCAACGCGCCCGCCCTGCTGCTCGACAACCGGGAGGCCCGGCACGAGCGCACCAGGGCCCAGCTCGCCGACGAGGCCGACGGGCTGTGGGCGGACATCCTCGGCTCGCTGCGCGCCGAGGTGCCCCGCGCCCAACTGGTGCTCAACCACCTCAACCCGCTGGTGCGCCGCGCCGCCACCGTCACCAGCCGCGAGCTGGCCGTCACCGCCGTCGAGGCGCTGTACGGGCAGGCCGTGCTGATGACCCGCCGCCCGCTCAAGGCCAGCGAGTCCGCCCTGCTCAACCGCTCGTTCATCAGCCTGCTGGAACACGCCATGCTCGGCCACGAGGCGGCGGGCACCCCCGAAGGCGACAAGGAGGCGTGATGCTGGACACCCCCGACGCGGTGATGGCCGCGCTGCGCGAGAACGACGCCCGCCCGTACGGCCGGACCAGGACCGTCACGGCCGAGGAACTCGTCGACGCCGCCGAGCAGTTCGAGGACACCGGGATCCGCTCGATGGCCCTGCTGGAGCTGATGGAGGCCTACGAGTACGACGGCGAGCGCAGCAAGAGTCCGGTCGTCTTCGCCCGCATCCTCAAGCTCTGGGACACCGACCCGGACGGCTTCGGCGAATGGGCCCGGCGCCAGGTGCTCTGGCGCTTCAAGTGGGTCGCCGACGCGCTCAAGGACACCCCGGACGTCCCGCTCGCGGCGATCCGGCGCTGGCACACCGAGCTGCGCGACCGCTACCGCACGGCCGGCCACGACCTCCAGCCGTACTACGCCCAGCGCTACCACCTGGCCGTGCAGACCGGCCTCGACGTGCAGGACGCCTACGAGCTGTGGGCGGCCCGCCCGCGATCCGAGCTGAGCGACTGCCACGCCTGCGAGACCCGCGCCCGCGCCCGGCACTTCATCGCCGCCGGGGACGACGCCCGGGCGCTGGAGGTGATCGCCCCGGTGCTGGACGGCCGCAGCGGCTGCGAGCAGGAGCCCTACCTCAGCCAGGCCACCGCCCTGCTCGCGCAGCTGCGCCGGGGCCGGTTGGACGAGGCCCGCTCCGGCCACCTCTCCGGCTACCGCTTCGCCCGGGGCAAGGCCTCGATGCTGAACGCCGTCGGCCTGCACATCGAGTTCTGCGCGCTGTCCGGCAACGAGCCGCGCGGCCTGGAGCTGCTCGCCGAGAACCGGGACCTGTTCGCGGTCACCGGCGAACCCGCCGCCCGGCTGGGCTTCCTGACCGGCGTCGAGGTGCTGCTCGCCCTGCTGGCCGGGGCCGGCCACGGCGAACTCGCGGTGAGCGGCCCGGCGGGCACCACCTGGACGGTGGACTCCCTGCTGGCCCACGTTCGCACCGAGGCCGACGCGCTGGCCGCCCGCTTCGACGCCCGCAACGGCACCGGCGCGGTCGGCGCCGAGCGGCGCGCCCGGCTGGCCGTCGAGCCGCTGCTCGCCGAGCCGCTGGCACTGGGTGTGCGGGCCGTCGCCGCGCCGGGGCTGTCCGACGCCCCGGTCGTCGCGCCCGCGCCGCGCCGGACGGTCGAGCCGGAGCCGGAGGACTTCACCGCCCTGGTGCTGCGGGCCCGCGAGCTGGAGGTGCTCGGCCACCCGGACGCCGACCGGCTGTGGAAACGGGTCGCCGAGCGCGCCGGGGCCGCGGACTTCGTCCACCCGCGGAGCACCGAGCTGGGCGGCCCCGAGCGGCTGCGCGCCGAACTCGCCGAGCAGCGCGCCCACGAGGCGCTCCAGCGGGACGCGTACGCCGAGGGCAAGGCCGGGCTGCTGGCCGCCGCCGAGCTGTTCGAGCAGGCGGGGCTGGCCGGGTCGGCGCTGATGTGCCGGGCCCGGACCCTCATCGCGGACCTGGACGACGAGAGCGCCGGGGGCGAGGGCACCCCGAACGAGGGCGCCGGGCACGAGAGCGACGAGGGCGAGGGCGGCTCGGGTCGCAGCGTGGATGTGGATGCGGATGCGGATGCGGGCGCGGACACCGGGCACAGCGGCCGGCGGGCCGACTGGGCGGCGCTCGACGCGGTGCTGGCGCGGGCCGAGGAGCTGCGCGCCGGCGGCGAACTGACCGACGACGACTACCTGATCGTGCTGCAGACCCGCGCCTACGCCGCCCACCACGACCTGGTCGAGACGCTGCCCGAGCCCGCCGACGAGGTGGCCGAGCGCTTCGAGGCGGTGGTCGGGGCCTACCGGCGCGCGGCCGTGGAGCTCGGCTCCGAGCGGCGGGCCGCCACCTCCCGGCAGTACACCGCCGACGCCGCCGCCCGGAAGGGCCTGCTGGCCGAGTCGGAGGCCGAACTGCGCGAGGTGCTGGCCCAGTTGGACGCCGCCGAGCTGCCCTGGCACACCCCGAGGGTGCTCGGTCTGCTGGGCCAGGTGCTGCTGCAGGGCCGCGAGCCGGGCCAGGCGGTCGAGGTGTTCCACCGGGCGCTGGCCGAGGCCGTGCGCTGGGGCGACGACTCCTACCCGTACGCGCCGACGTACATGATGCTCGGCCACGGCTGCCTCCAGGTGGGGGACCTCGGCGGCGCCGTCCGCGCGCTGTCGGAGGCGGCCGCGCGCTACGACCGCAAGGGCGCCGAGGCGGTCGAGGAGGCCGCCCGGGTGCGCATGCAGCTGGCCGACGTGCTGCGCGACACCGGGCGGGCGGCGGACGCGGTGGCCGTGCTGGAGTCGGTGCTGCTGGACGCGTCGGCGGCCCGGCTGGACGTGCGGATGCTCGCCCAGGCCCGGCTGGACCTCGCCCGGGGGCTGTCCGAGCTGGAGGAGCACCGGGACGCCGCCGAGGAGTACCTGCGGCTGGCCGATCTGGTGGCCGGCTGGGAGGACCAGGAGACCCACACCATGGTCGCCTGCGAGGCCACCCTGGCGCTCGCCCGGGCGGAGCGCCCGGACGCCGCCGAGGCGGCGCTGGCCCGCGCCCGCGAGGCGCACGGCAAGGCCCCGCAGGTGGACCAGCTGGCGGCCACCCTGCGGGAGCTGGCCCGGATGACGATGCGGGAGCAGGGCGCGGAGGGGCTGGCGGCGGCGCTCGCCCTGCTGGCCGAGGCGGACGCGGTCGGAGAGGTGGCCGAACAGGGCGGCGAGGAGTACAACTCCTGGTACCTGCGCGGTGGTTCGCACTACGAGCGGGCGCGCTCGCTGGCCGTCGCGGGGCGGTACGAGGAGGCGCTGGCCGAGGCCGAGCAGGCCGTCCCGGAGTACGAGGCGGGAGGTGAGCGGGCCGAGTCGCCGCGGGCGGAGTCCGTCCGGCTGGCCGCGCTGATCGAGGGCAGCGACCTCGGTCGCACCGAGGCGGCGGTGGCCCGGCTGACCGCCGGCATCGCGCGCTGCGAGGCGGCCGGGCTGCCGGAGGCGGCGGAGGTGCTGGTGGAGCTGCGGGAGCGGTTCGCCGGGGAGTGACCCGCGCGGTGCCCCGCCGGGTCGGCCCGCACCCAGCCGTCAGCGGCGGGGTGCGGGCCGACCCGGGGCACCGGCAGGCTGCGCTCAGCAGGGCCCGTCGTCGGCCCAGACGCCCCACTGGCCGCCGGCGCTCGGCACCTCGTTCAGCGTCCACCACTTGGCGTGGTAGTTGTGCCCGTTGTACGAGACCTTGGCGCCGCCGGTGTACGTGGTGCTCGCGCTCCACGCCGGGGCGGTGCAACTGCCGGGGGTGGTCGGAGGAGTCGTCGGGGGAGTCGTGGGCGGGGTGGTGGGCGGCGTGGTGGGCGGGGTCGCCCCGGCGAACTTCACCGTGTACTTGGTGAAGTCCCAGTCGTTCTGAGCCACGCTGGAGCAGGAGCCGGACAGCCCCGGGTCGACGTTGCCCGCGCACTGGCGGTCCCGGTTGACCGACCAGTAGGTGTACCGGGCCAGGCCGTGCGCGGTGGCGAAGTCCAGCACGGTCTGGAAGTCGGACTGGTGGAAGTACTCGGCGGCGTCGGTGCGGCCGTTCATCATCGACACGCCCTCGTGGGCGTACGCGGTGGCCTCGTTCCAGCCGAAGGTGCTCTGCAGGATCTGGTTGAACTTCACCAGCGCGTCGGTCTGCGCCGCGGCGCCGCTGAAGCCGCCGTCGAACGGCATGATCGAGTAGTTGTCCGGCGTGAAGCCCTGCGACTTGGCCTCGTTGAGCATCTGGGTGCCGAACCAGCCGGTGCCCGCGTTGGTGCCCGCGGTGGTGATCGAGACGTACAGGCCGGGGTTGTTCTGCTGGAGGATCCGGGCCGCGCCGATCTCGTTGTGGATGGCCGCGGTGTTCTCGTACTCCGGTTCCTCCAGGTCGAAGTCGATCGCCTTGAGGCCGTACTTGGTGATCACCTTCTGGTAGCCGGCGGCGGTCGCCTCGGGGGTGCCGCAGACCTGGCCCAGCTTGGTGCCGCCGTACCCGCCGACCGACACCGAGACGTCCCCGCCCTTGCCGCGCACGGTCTGGATGACGCTCGGCATGGTGGTGTCGGTGTCGATCGAGGAGGTGCCGCCCCAGGCGGGCGAACAGCTGTTGCCCTGGGCCAGGATGAAAGCCAGTTGGAAGGCCTTCTGGCCGGTGGCGTCCATGACGGCGGCGGCGTCCGGCGGGTTGTTGTCCTCGGGCATCAGGTACGGCGCCGAGGCGTACCAGTTGCTGCCGAGCCCTCCGGTGGCGGTGGTGCCGGTGGTGTCCGCGGAAGCGGAGGCGGAGCCGGTGCCGGCCAGGGCGGCGACGCCGCCGGCGACCAGGCCGAGCGCGGCGGCCACGGCGAGCGCGGCGGGGCGCCCGAGGGCGGGGCGACGGGCGGGGCGGGGTGCGGTGTGCCGGTGGGAATGCGGGGGAAGAGCGCGTTCCATCGGAAGCCTTTCCAGGAAACGGCAGTGGGGGAGGCCGGCCTGGTCGCGCCGGGTGTGGGGGGTGGCGCGGCGGCCGAACGGACCGTCGGCGGCGGGTGGTTGCCGAAGGTCCTCACTGGTATAGACCTGTGGGGAAGGGGGGTCAACCCCAAAAGGGTCAAGCCCGCCCGTCCGTCACGGGCGCGACAGCGCGCGAGGAGTCCGGCGGGTGCGCGGGCAGGCGGAAATGCCGTGGATCGCCGGGCGGGCCCGTGGCAGCATGGCGCCCATGACGACCGACCGAAAGGACCGTGCCGCGTAGTCGGCCGGGACGGATCCGCGCAGAGCTTCCGCGCCGCCGGGTCCGAGGAGCGCAGCCGGTGATCGACGGGGTGTCCGCGCGGGCCCTCGCCGAGATCGCGCGGCTCGAACGTACGCGGAACCACCTGCGGCCCGGGGGCACGGCGGCCGCACTGCGTCGGTGGCGGGCGTACGTCCACCGTCCCGAGCGCCGGCTGTGGGAGGACTACGCGGAGCGCGACCTGTACTGGTTCTGCTGCGGTTGCCCGTGGGACGACCGGGACCTGTTGGAGACGGTGATGCTCGCGCTGTCGCCCCGGCACGCCCGTCAACTGCGCGCCGTCGTCGCCCGGTTCGACGCCCGGTGGGACGTGCCCGTACCGCCCTGGCTGCCGCCGGACGGATGGAGCTGAGCGCCCGGCGCCGGGCGCTCAGGCCCCGACGGTGGTGTCCGCGCCCACCCCCGCCAGCAGTCCGCTGACCGCGGGGGCCCACGGGCGGCCGGTCGGCCCGGTCAGCGACAGCGTCCGGTGGACGGCGGGCCGGATCGGGACCAGCACGCAGTCGGCCGGGAGCATGGTCAGTGCCAGCGCGGGCATCACCGAGACCCCGACGCCCGCGTGCACCATGCCGATCAGGGTGTTCAGGTCGCGGATGCGGTGCCGGGGCGCGAAGCGGGTACCGGCCCGCCGGTAGGCCTCACGGATGTGGCGCTCGCAGCCGCCCTCCGAGAGCAGGAAGTCGTCGTCCTCCAACTCGGCCACGTGGACGGTCGGCTGGTCGGCGAGCGGATGGTCGCGGCGCAGCAGTGCGTGCATCGAGTCGGCGCCGAGCGCGACCGCCCCGGGCGGCAGCGGACCGGCGTCCACCAGCACGGCGGCGTCGACCGTGCCCGCCTCCAGCCAGGCCGCCAGCTCGTCGTCCTCGCCCTCGAAGACCCGGACGGTCAGCTGCGGGTGGGCCGCCCGCCAGTCCTTCAGCAGTCCGGGCAGCAGCGCCTGGCAGACGGTGGTGGGCGCCGCCAGCCGTACGGTGCCGGTCAGGCCGCCGCAGTGCCGGGTGGCGATCGCGCGGACGGCGACGGCCGAGGCGACGGCCGTCCTGGCGTGCGGGAGGATCTGCTCGCCGAGCGGGGTGGGGCGGCACGGGCTGCCGCGCCGCAGCACGGGCGCGCCGAGGTTGCGCTCCAGCGCGGCGACGGCGTGCGAGACGGCGGACTGGCTGATGCCCAGCTCGTCGGCGGCCGCTCCGAAGCCGCCGGTGTCGGCGACCGCGACCAGTGCCCTGAGCTGGGCCAGGTTGACGTCCGAGGTCATGAGACTTCCTCATCACGGGTGCACTGCCACTTGTTGGACTCATGCTCCGGTGCCGGGCCACGCTCTGTCCAGTTGATGGCACGGCCACGAGCGTGGCCACGGCCACGGCCACGGATGCGGCCACGGAAACGGCCACGGCCACGGAAACGGCCACGGAAACGAAGACGGACGCGGCCACGGACACGGACAAGGAGGTGGTGGGGGTGCGGCGCTGGCTGCCGGGCTTCGTGGCCCTGTCGGCGATCTGGGGCGCGAGCTTCGCCCTGATCAAGGTCGCGGTCGACGCGGGGGTGCCGCCGCTCTGGGTGGCGCTGTGGCGCTGCCTGCTGGGCGCGGCCACGCTGTGGGCGATCCTCGTGGTGCGCGGCGAGCGGGTCCCGCGCGACCGGGTGCTGTGGGGCCATTCGGCGGTGGTGGCGGTGCTGCTCAACGCGGTGCCGTTCACCCTCTTCCCGTTCGGCGAGACCAGGGTCAGCTCGGTGCTCGCCGGGGTGATGAACGCGACCACCCCGCTGTTCACCCTGCTGTTCGCGGTGCTGGCCGTCCCCGGGGAGCGCCGCCCTGGCGCCCGCCGACTGGCCGGCCTCGGGCTCGGCTTCCTCGGCGTGCTCACCGTGCTCGGGGTCTGGCGCGGCCTCGGCGCCGGGGCGACCGCCGGCGCGCTGGCCTGCCTGGCCGCCGCCTGCTGCTACGGCGCCGGCTTCGCCTATCTGCGCCGCTTCCTGTCCGGCCGCCCGGAGTCGGTGACCACCCTCTCCGCGCTCCAGATCGCCTGCGCCGCAGCCGAGTTGGCGCTGGTCGCGCCGCTCGCCGAAGGCGCCCCGCACTGGCCCGGGGCGGGCCCGGCGCTCGCCCTGCTGGTGCTCGGCGTGGCCGGCACCGGCCTGGCGTACCTGCTCAACCTGGCCCTGGTCCGCGGCGCGGGGGCGACGGTGGCCTCCGCCGTCACGTACGTGATGCCGCTCTGGTCGACGGCGCTGGGCGCGGCGTTCCTGCACGAGCCGGTGGGCTGGAACGCGCTGGTCGGCGGCGTGCTGGTGATCGCTGCCGTCGCGCTGGCCCGGCCGCGCCCGGCCCCGGTGGCGGCCCAGGGCGGGGCCCCGGCGGAGGACCCGAAGGGCCGTCAGCCCGTCGGTTAGGGTGGACCGGGTGAGCGAGGTCAGCGACGGCGGGGGCGGCGGGGGCGGCGAAGGGGGCCGCGAGGCGGAACCGCAGCCGACCGCCGTGGGCGAGGCGCTGTGGGCGCACCCGCTGCGCTTCCCGTTCACCCGCTGGGTGCCGCGCTGCTGGGCGTACCTGCTGGGCAGTGCGCTGCTCGGGCCGGTGCTGCTGGCGGTCCTCGTGGTGCTGCTGGTGCTCGGCCTGGGCCTGGGGGCGATCGGCGTCGGGATCCCGCTGCTGGTCGCCCTGGCGCTCATCGGCATTCCGACCGCCACCGCGGCCCGGTGGCGGCTGCGGCTGGTGGAGCCGGTCCCGCTGCCCGACCCGCACCGCAGCCTGCCCGGGGCGGGCCGCCGGGCCCGCATCCGCACCCGGCTGCGCGAGCGGGCCACCTGGCGCGAACTCGCCCATGCCGCGCTCGCCTCGACGGTGCTGGCCGCCGCCGCGCTCGGCTTCACCGCGCTGCTGGTGCTGTCCGGCCTGTACGTGCTCTCCCCGCTGGTGGTCTGGGCGCTCGCGCCGGAGACCGTGATGCTGATCCCCGGGCGCGCCGTCCCCGGGCCGCTCGCCGCCCTGCCGTTCACCGCCGCCGGGCTGGCGGGCCTGCTTCTCTGCGCGTACGCCGGGGCGCTGCTGACCGCCGCCGAGGTCGCGCTGGCCCGCTTCCTGCTCGCCCCCCGGGAGGACGACCTCGGCCGCCAGGTGCTCGAACTCACCCGTTCCCGGGCCAGGTTGGCCGACGCCTTCGAGGCGGAGCGGCGCCGGATCGAGCGCGACCTGCACGACGGGGCGCAGCAGCAGCTGGTCGCGCTCAGCATGACCCTCGGGCTCGCCGAGTACGAGCTGCGCGACCGGCAGGGCCGGGCGGCGGACCTCGTCACCCGGGCGCGCGGCGAGGCCCGGCAGGCGTTGGAGCAGCTGCGCGGACTGGTGCGCGGCATCCACCCGCAGGTGCTCACCGACCACGGGCTCGCGGCCGCCGTCGCCGAGGTCGCGCTGCGTCACCCGATCCCGGTGGAAGCCGACATCGAGCTCCCGGAGCGGCTGCACCCGGCCGTGGAGACCACCGCCTACTTCACCGTCACCGAGGCGCTCACCAACGCCGCCAAGCACAGCGGCGCCACCGCGATCACCGTCCGCGGGCGGGTCGCGGGGGGCCGGCTGGTCGTCCAGGTGACCGACGACGGCCGCGGCGGGGCGGACCCGGCCGCCGGGGCCGGACTGGCGGGACTCGCCGACCGGGTGGCACTGCTGAGAGGACGGCTGATGGTGACGAGCCCGACGGGCGGCCCGACGACGCTGCGGCTGGAGGTCCCGTGCTCCGGGTCGTGATCGCCGAGGACGCGGTGCTGCTGCGCGCCGGACTGGTCGAGCTCCTCGCCCTCGGCGGCCACCGGGTGACCGCCGCCGTCGGCGACGCCGAGGCGCTGGCCGCGGCCGTCGACGCCGAGCGGCCGGACATCGTGGTCACCGACGTCCGGATGCCCCCCGACCACACCGACGAGGGCCTGCGCGCCGCCCTCGCCCTGCGCGAGCGCCACCCCGGCCTGCCCGTCCTGGTCCTGTCCCAGTACGTGGCCACCCCGTACGCGACCCGGCTGCTGGCCGCCGCCGGTGCTCAACCGGCCGGTCTGGGCTACCTGTTGAAGGACCGGGTCGGTGACGTCGCGGACTTCCTGGACGCGCTGCGGCGGGTCGCGGACGGGGAGACGGTGATCGACCCCGACGTGGTCCGGGTGCTGCTGCGCGGCCGGTCGGGCGACCGCCCGCTGGCCCGCCTCACCCCGCGCGAGCGCGAGGTGCTCGCGCTGCTGGCCGAGGGCCTCAACAACCAGGCCGTGGCGGCCCGGTTGAGCATCACCGAGGCCTCGGTGGTGAAGCACTGCGGGAACATCTTCATGAAGCTGGACCTGGACCCGACCGAGGGCAACCGGCGGGTGCTCGCGGTGCTGGCGCACCTGCGCGGCGAGTGACCGGTCCGCCCGTCCGACGGCAATTCACCCACTTGTCACAGGGGTTGTGCGGCCGGAACGATGGCGTCATGGAGAGGACACGGGAACCGCAGAGCGCAATCGTCAACCGGCTGCTCAAGGGCGAGGCGACCAGGGAGGACACCACGACGGCGCAGACCAACTTCCTGCTGTGGCTGCGGCAGGAATGGGCCGGGGACGGCGACCGGGCGCTGGCGGCCTGCCAGGACACGCTGACGGCGGCCGGGGGCGAGGAGTGGCGGGCCATGCCGGAGCGTGATCTGTCCGCCCACGTCTGGCTGTTCAGCTTCTCCTGCCCGAGCCGCGACGACCTGCCGGGCCAGGCGAGGAACTGGGTGACGGCGGTCCGCGCCAATGGCGGGGCGCCCGCCATCGCCCGACTGGTCAGGCACCTGCGGGGGCAGGCGGAGTGACCGGAGCGGCCGGAGCCTCCTGGGCGGACGGAGGCCCGGGAACGGCCGGAGCGACTGGAGCGACTGGAGGAACCAGGGTGGCCGGGGGCCGGGGAACGGCCGGAACAGCGGGAACACCCGGAGCGCCCGGGCCCGGCAGTGGCGAAGCGGGGTCCAGCAACTCCGTGAGCCGCCGCGCCGAGGCCTCCCAGGTCCAGTGCTCCTCGACCCAGCGCCGCCCCGCCGCCCCCATCCGGGCGCGCTCGGCGGCCGGGGCCAGCAGGAGGCGGGTCAGGGCGGCGGCCACCTCGGCGGGATCGCGGCCGTCGACGACCGTGCCGGTGACGCCGTCCAGGACGGTGTCCGGGGCGCCGCCGGAGCGGCCGGCCACCACCGGGAGGCCGGCCGCGGCCGCCTCCAGGAAGACGATCCCCAGGCCCTCGGCCTCCAGGCCCAGCCGCCGGGTGCGGCACGGCATCGCGAAGACGTCCGCGCCGGCGTAGTGGACGGCCGTCCCGGCGTGGTCCAGGCCGCCGGTGAACACCACACTGCCCGGCTCGGTCAGCCGGCCGGCCAGGCCCCGCAGCCGGTCCTCGTCCGGGCCCCGGCCGACCAGCACCAGGGTGGTCCCGGGCACGGCCCGGCGGATCGCGGGCAGCGCGCGGATCAGCGCGTCCTGCCCCTTGCGCGGGACCAGCCGCGCCACGCAGAGGACCACCGGGGCGGCGGCCGGCACCCCGGTGGTGCCGGCCGGCCGGAAGACCGACGGGTCGACCCCCGGTACCAGGCGCACCAGCCGGGCGTCCGGCCCGAGCGCGGGGGCGATCCGGGCGCGGGTGTAGGCCCCGAGGAAGGTCACCGCGTCCGTGCTGCGGCCGATCCGGCGCAGCAGGCCGCGGGCGCCCGGGGTGCGGGCCCACCAGATCTCGTGTCCGTGCGTGGTGGCGACCGTGCGGCGGATGCCGGGCGCCAGCCGCCGCAGGCCGGGCGTCATCGCGGCGAGCGGGGCGGCGGCGCCGAACCAGACCCGGTCGCAGCCGTGCGCGCGGGCTATCGCGGCGGCCCGGCGGGTGGCCCGAGGGGTCGGCAGCAGGGTGCGGGCGCGGTCGCGGATCACCGGGTAGGGGAGAGCGGCGTCGTGGCGCTCCGCGCCGGGTTCGGCCGAGGTGTAGACCACGACGTCGTGGTCGGGGACGCGGTCGGCCATGGCCCGGACGAAGGTTTCGATGCCGCCCTGGCGCGGTGGGAAGTCGTTGGTGACGACGAGGGTGGTGCCCATGGCAGGCCTTTCGGAAGGGAGAGCGGAACGGAGAGCGGAACGGGGACCGGATCGGAGGACGAGAGGGGGAGCAGGACGAGGACGAGCGGCAGCGCGAGGTAGCCGAACCGCCCGGCGGGTGCCAGCAGGAAGGCCGCGGTCAGCCCGAGGGCCAGCCGGTGCGCCGCCGCGGCCGCGGTGCGGGGCGGTCGGAGGAGCAGGGACGCCCCGACGGCGAGCCCGGCGAGCAGCAGCAGGCCGACGGCGGCGTACCAGCCGGGCGGGCCGAGATCGGCGAGCAGCCGTCCGGGCAGCGGGCTGGCGGCCGGGGTGGGCAGCCGGCCGCGCCCGGTGGGGAAGGCGAACACCTGCTCCACCAGCGGCCCGGGCGCGCGCAGCGCCACCGGCAGCACGGCCACCGCCGCCGCGCCCACCGCGACGGCCGCCCCGCGCAGCGCCGCGCGCCGTCCGGCCGTGGCCGCCAGCAGGGCGGTCACCACGGCGAGTGCGGGCCAGGCCGTCCACTTCAGCGAGCAGGCGGCGGCCAGCGCCAACCCGGCCGCCACCGGCCGCCGTTCGGCGGCGCGGACGAGGGCGAGCCAGCAGAGGCCGATGAGCGGCAGGTCGACCCCGCTGACGCAGAGCGGCAGCGCGACCACCGGCGAGACGGTGAGCGCGGCGGCGCCGAGCCGGCGCCCGGCGGGCACCGTCCGCAGCACGCAGACCAGGAACACCGCCGCGCACCAGAGCCGGGCGTCGCCGAGCGGTGACCCGCCCAGCGGCGTGTCGTCCAGCAGCGCCCGGGGCAGGCCCAGCAGGGCCATGCCGGGAAGGTACGGGGTGTACTGGGCGACGGACGCCGGCTCGGCCAGGTACGGGGTGCCGGTGTGCAGCAGCAGCGACCCGGAGCGCTCGATCACCCCGACCTCGCTCTGCCCCCGCCCGTCCAGCACCAGCACGAGCAGCGGCACCAGCACCGCCCCGACGGCGGCGACCGCCACCGACACCTCACGCCCGCGCCGCCGCACCAGCGCCACGGCGAGTGCCGCCGACAGGTACCCGCAGGCCGCGAAGGTCCCCCAGCTCCGGTGCGGCCCGAGCCCGGACAGCACCGGAAACGCCCCCGCCCACCCGGCCGCCACCAGCCACCCGCCGCACCACCACCACCACGCCCGTTTCGCCACGCCTTCATTGCATCGCCGCAGCTCGGCGGGGTCATCACGGCCAGGTCGAGTCCTGTGGTCGGGTTTCCCCCACCTCCGCCGGGACGGCGACGGCCGCGGCCACGGTGGCGAGGACCGCGGAGGGCCGCAGAGGGCCGCGGAGGGGCCTCGGGGCGCGGCGGGGACGGGCCCGCTCCTCGCGTTGACGTTCGGTGGCCGGTGGATTACTGATCGTCCCCGGCCCACCGCTATCCTCGCCCTGTGGTGAGGTCGTGGGATGCGGCGGTGGAGCGGGCACAGGACCGGCTGGCGGCGGGGCCGCGGCTGCGGGCGGCCGGTCCGGGGGAGGAACGGCGGTTCGCCCTCTGGGACTTGGCGTCCCTGGTGGAGGGCGAGCTGGGCGAGCGGGTGGACCCGGACGGGCTGGCCCCGCCGGCGGAGCGCAGGTGGCGGGAGCGGCTGGGGGAGAGCGGGCGGGAGTGGCCGGGCGGGGAGCTGTACCGGCGGCGCTACTGGATCCGGGACGACGCGGGCGCGGTGGCGGGCACCGTCGCGGTGGACAACTGGACCAAGGGCCCGAGCCAGCTCGCCGTCTCCTCCCTCTACGTGACGCCGGCCGCGCGCGGCCGGGGCCTGGCCGCCGCCGCGCTGGACGAGGTGTACGCGGCGGCCACCGCCGAGGGCCTGCCGGGGTTCCGGCTGGAGGCGCACTGGACCTGGCAGCCGGCGGTCCGCTACTACCTGCGCCGGGGGCTGTGGGTGGTGGGCTGGAAGCGTGCGCTGTCCTTCGCCCGGATGCCCCAGCTCCCCGTGCACCGGGTGCGGGAGGAGGACGGCCGGCTGCTCCTGCTGGTCGCCGACCGGCTGCGCGGTTGGGTGCCGATACTGGCCGCCGGGCAGGAGGGCCGCTGGCTGCGGCTGGACGAGACGGCGGACTACCGGGGCTGCGACGGCTGGGTGCACGAGTACGCCCGCTCCACGCTGGCCCTGTGCCTGGCGCTGGCCGGCCGGCCGCTGGTGCGCGGCCCGCAGTGGTGGGCGGAGGCGTGGCGCTGGTCGGACGCGGGGGAGCCGGAGGGCCTGGCGTACCGGATCGAGGAGTTCGAGCGGGCGGCCCGGAAGGCGGGCCGGCCGATGGTGAGCCCCTACCGCCCGGCGTCGCCGCAGTCCGAGCCGCCGCAGTCCGGGCCGTCGCGCTCCGAGCCGCCTCGGCCGGGGCCGCGGCAGTCCGAGTCGCCTCGGTCGGGGCCGCCCCGGTCGGGGCTGCCGGAGCAGGCTCCGCCGGCATTCCCGCAGCTGGCAGACTCGGGGGATGGCTGAGATCGAGATCGACGGCGCCCCTGCCGACCCTGCGCGGCTGGCCGCGCTGGGGCTGCTCAACTACGGGCACTTCACCACCCTGCGGGCGGAGGAGGGCCGGGTGCGCGGTCTGGCGCTGCACCTGGACCGGCTGGTCCGGGACTGCCGGGTGCTGTTCGGCGCCGAGCTGGACCGGGCGGCGGTGCGGGCGCGGATCGGGGCGGTGCTGCCCGCCGACGGCGCGCCGGTGACCGTCCGGGTCACCGTGTACGACCCGGAGCTCGGCCTGGAGCGCCCCGCGGCCCCGGCCGCACCCGCCCTGCTGGTGACCACCCGCCCGGCCACGGCGGCCGCGCCCGCCCCGCTGCGGGTCCGCACCGCGGCGTACCGGCGGGAGCTGCCGGAGGTGAAGCACGTCGGCCTGTTCGGTTTGGTGCACCACCGCCGCTTGGCGCAACTGGCGGGCTTCGACGACGTGTTGCTGGTCGACGAGGACGGCCTGGTGGTCGAGGGCGCGACCTGGAACGTGGGCTTCCTGGCCGAGGAGAAGCTGGTCTGGCCGCAGGGGCCGAGCCTGCCGGGCGTGACCGAGGCCCTGCTGTCCGGCGCGTACCGGGGTCCGCAGTCCCGCGAGCCGCTGGCCGCCGACGGGCTGGACCGCTTCACCGCCGCCTTCGCGGTGAACGCGGGTGTCGGGGTGTGTCCGCTGGCGGCCGTGGACGGCACCGCCTTCGACCCCGCCCACCCGGTGCTCGCCGAGCTGCGCGCCGTCTACCTGGGGGTTCCCGCCGAACCGGTGGGGGGATAACCCCACCTCCGGTCCGCCGGTGGCCTGCATGGTCCGCGGAGTCCGTTCTCCCTAGGTTGGAGCACGTTGACGACGAGCGACGCTACGACGCGGAACCGAAGGAAGGCCCACCCATGGCACGCCGCCAAGACCGCCGCAGGACCGACGAGTTCGGGACGGACCAGTACGGCACCGATGGGTACGCCCCCGCCGCCCACGCCGCCCCCGCCGCCCCCGGGTACGGCACCCCCTACGGCACCGCCCCGCAGGCGGCCCCCGCGATCGAGCTGCGCGGGGTGCGCCGCACCTACGGGCGCGGCGAGGCGACGGTGCAGGCGCTGTGCGGGGTCGACCTGGCGCTGGCCCACGGCAGCTTCACCGCGGTGATGGGCCCGTCCGGCTCCGGCAAGTCCACCTTCCTCCAGTGCGCGGCGGGCCTGGACCGCCCGGACTCCGGGCAGGTCCGGCTCGGCGGCGAGGACATCACCGCGCTGAGCGAGAACCGGCTCACCAAGCTGCGCCGCAGCCGGATCGGCTTCGTCTTCCAGTCCTTCAACCTGCTGCCCTCGCTGACCGTCGAGCAGAACGTGCTGCTCCCGCAGCGGCTCGCCGGGGAGCGCCAGGACCGCGCCCGGGCGCGGGAGCTGCTGGGCCGGGTGGGCCTCGGCGAGCACGCCCGGCGCCGGCCCGGCCAGCTCTCCGGCGGCCAGCAGCAGCGGGTGGCGATCGCCCGCGCGCTGATCACCCGCCCGGACGTGGTGTTCGCCGACGAGCCGACCGGCGCCCTGGACACCCGGACCGCGCACGAGGTGCTCGCCCTGCTGCGCCAGGCCGTGGACTCGCTCGGCGCGACCGTGGTGATGGTGACCCACGACCCGGTGGCCGCCTCCTTCGCCGACCGGGTGCTGTTCCTGGCCGGCGGCGAGATCGTGGACGACCTGCCGCACCCGAGCCCGCAGACCGTCGCGGACCGGATGGTCGCGCTGACCGCCCGCCCGGTGGGAGTGGCGGCGTGACGAACGGACTCGCGCGCTCCTCGGTGCGCTTTCGGCCCGCCTCCTTCGCGGGCACCCTGGTCGCCCTGCTGCTGGGCGCCGTCGTGGTGGTGGCCTGCGGCGTGCTGCTGCAGACCGGTCTGACCGCGAGCCTGAAGCCCGCCCGGTACGCGGACGCCCCGGTGGTGGTCGCGGCCGAGCAGGCGGTGAAGATCCAGAAGAAGGTCGGCCAGGACACCGAGACCGTGGAGCAGGCCACCCCGGAGCGGGCCCGGACGGACGCCGCGCTGGTCGGCCGGCTGGCCGCGCTGCCCGGGGTCGCGGCCGCCCGCCCGGACACCGCCTTCCCGCTGCCCGCCACCGGCCCGGCGCCGGCCCTGACCGGCCGGGGCTTCGCCGCGCTCGGTATCGCCGGACCGGGCGACACCCTGGTCGAGGGCCGCGCGCCCGGCGCGAACGAGGTGGTGCTGGACGCCGACACGGCGCACGCCGCCCACCTCGCCCCCGGCGCGCGCCTCACGCTCACCGCGCCCGGCGGCACCGCGGACTACCGGGTCTCCGGTCTGGCCGCCGCCCAGCAGGCCGGGCCCACCGCCTGGTTCGCCGACGCCACCGCCGACCGGCTCTCCGGCCACCCCGGCCGGATCGACGCCGTCGCCGTCCAGCCCCGCGCGGGCGTGAGCACCGCCGCGCTCGCCGCACAGGTCCGCCAGGCCGTCGGCGGCGAGGCCAGGACCTTCACCGGCGACGACCGGGGCGCCGTCGAGCACCCCGCCCTCGGCGGCGCCCGCAGCCTGCTGATGGCCCTCGGCGGCACCTTCGGCGGCTACGCCACCATGACCGCGGTCTTCGTGGTGATGAGCACCGTCGCCCTCGCCACCGGCCAGCGCGCCCGCGAGTTCGCCCTGCTGCGCGCCGTCGGTGCCACGCCGCGCCAGATCCGCCGCACCATCGCCGCCGAGGCGATGCTGGTCGCGCCGCTCGCCGCGGCGCTCGGCATCCTGCCCGGACTCGCCCTCGCCCGCTGGTGGTTCGGCCAGCTGGTCGAGCGCGGCGCCGTCCCCGCGGACGTCCGCCTGGACGTCGGCCCGCTGCCGATGCTCGTCGCCGTCCTCGCCTGCACCCTCGCCGCGCTGACCGCCGGCTTCCTGGCCTCCCGCCGGCCGTCCCGGATGCGAGCCGCCCAGGCGCTCGGCGAGGCCTCCGTCGAACCGCCCCGCCCGGGCCGGGTGCGCACCGTCCTCGGGCTGGTCTTCGCCGCCGGCGGCGCCGCGGCCGCCGCCGTCGCCAACTCCCTGGACGGCGCGCAGGCCGCCCAGACCGCGCTCGGCGTGGTGATGTGCCTGATGATGGCCGTCGCCCTGCTCGGCCCCTGGCTGGCCCGGGCCGCCGC
Organism: Kitasatospora sp. NPDC057738; assembly: GCF_042798815.1. Lineage (NCBI taxonomy): Bacteria > Bacillati > Actinomycetota > Actinomycetes > Kitasatosporales > Streptomycetaceae > Kitasatospora > Kitasatospora sp. NPDC057738. The sequence continues at coordinate 52,899 of NZ_JBHVJT010000060.1, forward strand.
CGCGATCCTCGGCGCCCCGCTGCGGGCCGGCGGCGCCCCCGGCTCGCTGGCCGCCGACAACACCCGCGCCAACGCCCGCCGGCTGGCCTCCGCGATCACCCCGATCGTCCTGGTCACCGCCTTCTGCGGCACCCTGCTGATCCTGCAGAGCACCGTGCGCCACACCGCCGGCGAGAACGTCCGGGCCGGCGTCACCGCCGACCACGTGGTCGGCGCCACCGGCCCCGGCCTGCCCGCCGGGACGGCCGAGCGGGCGGCCCGGGTGCCCGGCGTGGACACCGCCGTCGGCGTGCTGCGCACCGGCGTCGTCTACGAGAACGGCGGCCAGCTGGGCTCCGCCCCCGTGCTCGGCGTCGACGGCGACCCGGCGCGGCTGCCGAAGGTGCTCGACCTGGGCGTGCGCAGCGGCACGCTCGCCGACCTCGGCCGCGCCCCCGACACCATCGCGCTGAGCGCCACCCTGGCCGACGCGCTCGGCGCCGGGGTCGGCGACCGGGTCCCGCTCCGGCTCGGCGACGGCACCGCCGTGCGGCCCGCCGTGGTCGCGGTGTACGACCGCGGGCTCGGCGTCGGCCAGGCGCTGCTGCCCCGGGCCGCGGTGGCCGCGCATGTCACCGCCGGGTACGACAGCCAGGTGCTGGTCGCCGACGCACCGGGCGCCGACCCCGCGGCGGTGGCCGCCGGGCTGGGCACGCTGGCCGGGGCCGCGGTGACCGACCGGGCCGGGTTCGTCGCCCAGTCCGACAAGGACCTGGAGCTCAGCGGCTGGGCCAACACCGTGATGGCCGCCGTGCTCGGCGGGTTCGCCGCCGTCAGCGCCGCCAACACCCTGGTGATGACGGTGCTGGACCGGCGCCGCGAGGTCGCGCTGCTGCGCCTGGCCGGCACCACCCGGCGCCAGGTGCGCGGCATGATGCGCTGGGAGGCGCTGTTGGTGGCCTCGACCGGGCTGGCGGTCGGCGCGGCCATCGCCGGGATCACCCTGGTGCCGGTCGCCCGGGGCGTGGCCGGCTCCGCCCCGTACGTGCCGCCGATGCTCGCCCTGCCGCTGGCCGCCGGAGCCGTGCTGCTCTGCCTCGCGGCGACCGGGATGCCGGTCCGGGCGCTGCTGCGGACCCGGCCGGCGGCGCTGGGCGCGGTGCGCCAGTAGCGGTACGCCAGTAGCGGTACGCCGGTAACGGGGCCGGGGCCGGGGCCGGGGCGGGCCGCGGGGGAAGGGGGTGCCCTTGAGGACGACTCAAGGGCACCCCCTTCCTTCGGGTGGGAACGGCGGCCCGGGCGGGGGGTTCATGGGAAGCGCATGACCTTCCAATGACCTTGACAAGGGCTGATCGTGATGTCGCATCAGCTACGCTCGCGCCCGCCCCGCCAGACCGTCGACGCAGAGAGTAGCCCGACATGAGCAGTCCTCCCGCGGCCCCCGCGCCCCGCTGGCCGCTGATCCTGCTGCGCGCCTCCACCACCCTGCTGGCCCTGCTGTCACTGCTCCAGGTCATGCTGGCCGGCAGCTTCCTGAACGGCACCTACGACTCCCTGAAGGACCACGAGGGCAACGCGATGATGCTGGCCACCGTGGTGGTGATCCAGCTCGCGGTGGCCGTCGCCGTCCGGTGGCCCGGCCGGGGCCCGCTCTGGCCGCTGTGGACCACCCTCCTGCTCACCGTCGCCGTCGTCGGCCAGATCACGGCCGGCTACGCCCGGGCGCTCGGCGTGCACGTCACGCTCGGCGTCCTGCTGGTCAGCGGCGTGCTCTTCGGCCTGGTCGGCGCCTGGCGGCTGCCGCTGCCCGCCGGGCACGCCCCGGGCGTCGGCGGCCCCGACGGCACCGGACGGCTGCCGCGCCCCGGCGGACCGGTGGAGGTGTCCCGGTGAACCGGCGCCGGTTCCTGGGCGTCGGCGCCTCCGTCCTCGGCGCGGGCGCCCTGGCCGCCGTCGCCGTCCCCTCCGTCGCCCGGCTGCTCGCCGAGGGCCGCCCCGGGCAGTTGCTGAGCAGCGAACTCGACCTGCCGGAGGCCTTCCGGGCCGCGCTGCCGGTGCCGCCCGTGCTGCAGCCGGTGCGCAGCGACGCGACGGGCGACTACTACGAGATCACCCAGCAGGTCGCCCGGCTGGAGATCCTGCCCGGGGTACGGACCGAGGCCTGGACGTACGGGGGCGGCTTCCCCGGGCCGACCGTGGTCACCCGCGCCGGGCGGGCGGCGGTGGTCAAGCACCGCAACGAGCTGCCGGTGCCCTCGGTGACCCACCTGCACGGCGGACACACCCCGGCGGACAGCGACGGCTACCCGGTCGACCTGCTGCTGCCGGTCGGGTCCTCGGCGGACGCCACGTCCGGCACGGCCGGAATGGCGGGCATGGCCGGCATGGCGGGGATGGCCGGGATGTCCGGGACGGACCACCCGGCGGCCCGCACCGCCGTCGGCGAGCGCACGTACACCTATCCCGGCAAGCAGCGCGCCGCCACCCTCTGGTACCACGACCACCGGATGGGCTTCACCGGCCCCGGCGTCTGGCGCGGACTGGCCGGCTTCCACCTCGTGCACGACGACGAGGAGGCCGCGCTGCCGCTGCCGCGCGGCGACCGGGACCTGCCGCTGATGATCGCCGACCGCTCCTTCGCCGCCGACGGCTCCTTCCGCTACCCCGCCGTCGACCCCGGGCTCGCCGAGCCGGGCGTCACCGACGCCTACGCCAACGGCGTGCTCGGCGACGTCATCCTGGTCAACGGCGCGCCCTGGCCCCGACTGGACGTCGACCGGGCGCACTACCGGCTGCGGCTGCTCAACGCCTCCAACGCCCGGCTCTACCGGCTCGAACTCGACCCGCAGCCCGAGGGCGGCGGCGCCCTGGTCCAGATCGGTTCCGACGGCGGCCTGCTCGCCGCCCCGGTCCGGCACGACGGCATCGAGATCGCCCCCGCCGAACGCTTCGACGTCGTGGTCGACTTCTCCCGCTACGCGCCCGGCACCCGGGTCCGGCTGGTCAACCGCTTCGGCAGCGGCCGGACGGCCGAGGTGATGCGCTTCGACGTCACCGCGAAGCAGCCGGCCGACGACGCGACCGTGCCCGACCGGCTCGCCACCGTCGAGGCCCTGGACGCCTCCGCGGCCGTCACCACCCGCGACTTCACCTTCCGGCGCAGCCGCGGCGACGGCTGGACCATCAACGGCCGCCCGTACACCCCCGGCCGCAGCATCGCCACGCCCGCCCTCGGCGCGGTCGAGCTCTGGCGCTTCTCCACCGACCTGCACCACCCGGTGCACGTCCACCTGGACCACTTCCAGGTGATCGGCCGCAACGGCGCGGACCCCGGCCCGTACGACGCGGGGTGGAAGGACACCGTGGACCTGCGTCCGGCCGAGGCGGTGGAGGTGCTCGTGCGCTTCACCGACTACGCGGGGGCGTACATGCTGCACTGCCACAACCTGGAGCACGAGGACATGGCGATGATGGCGGACTTCACGGTGCGCTGAGGAGCGGGCCACCCGGACGGCGCAGTGCCGGAGGGCGTGCGCTGCGCCCTCCGGCACTCCTGCCCTAGCGTCGCGGGAAGAGGACCCGCCGACGGACGGAGCCGCCGCCATGACCACCCCCGCCGAACGCCGCCGCCGCGGCCGGGCCGCCCGGGAGCGGATCTCCCGCTCCGCCCACGGCCGGTGGATCCCCGCCGCCGACCGGCCCGACCCGCTCGACGTGCTGGAACGGCAGTGCGAGGACCGGATCACCCGGCTGCTGCCGATCCGCCGCGGCCGGATGGCGGCGAGCCCCTTCGCCTACCTGCGCGGCGCCGCCGCCGTCCTGGCGGCCGACCTCGGCGCCCTCCCCGAGACCGGCCTCACCGTCCAACTCTGCGGCGACGCCCACCTGTTGAACTTCGGCCTGTACGCCTCGCCGGAACGCGCACTGCTCTTCGACGTCAACGACTTCGACGAGACCCACCCCGGCCCCTTCGAATGGGACGTCAAACGGCTCGCCGCCAGCGTCGCCGTCGCCGCCCGCGACAACGGCCAGGACGAGCAGCGGGCGCGCCGGGCCGCGCTCACCGCCGTCCAGGGGTACGCGGACGCCATGCGGCGACTGGCAAGAAAGGGCGAACTCGACGTCTGGTACGCCCGGGTGGACACCGCCGACCTCCCGGCACTGCTGGGCAAGCCGGGACAGCGCAAGCAACTGGAGTCCGGCCTCGCCCACGCCCGCAGCCGCACCAGCCTGCAGGCTTTCGGCAAACTCACCGAGGAACGGGACGGGCGGCGCCGGATCATCAGCGCACCGCCGCTGATCGAACCACTGAAACGGACCGAACTGCGCGCCGTCGGCCAGGTGTTCAGCGACTACCGGTCGACCCTCCCGGAGTCCCGCCGGGTGCTGCTGGACCGCTTCCGCTTCGTCGACGCGGCGACCAAGGTGGTCGGCGTGGGCAGCGTCGGCACCCGCTGCTACATCCTGCTGCTGGAAGGCCGGGACGGCCGCGACCCGCTGTTCCTCCAGCTCAAGGAGGCCGGCCGGTCGGTGCTGGAGGAACACCTGCCGCCGCTGCGGGTGGACGCCGAGGTGTCCGCCCACCACGGCGGCCGCCGGGTCGTCACCGGGCAGCACCTGATGCAGGCCGCCAGCGACATCTTCCTCGGCTGGACCACGGGCCCCGGCGGCCGCCACTACTACGGCCGCCAACTGCGCGACATGAAGGGCTCGACGGAGATCGCCGACCTCACCCCCTCCGGCCTGCGCGCCTACGCCGAGCTCTGCGGCCGCACCCTCGCCCGCGCCCACGCACGCACCGGCGACCGCCTGGCCATCGCCGGCTACCTCGGCAGCGCGGACACCTTCGCCGAGGCCGTCGCCGACTTCGCCCTCCGCCACGCGGACCGCACGAAGGCCGACCACGGCGAACTGGTGGCGGCGATCGAGGACGGGCGGCTGGCGGCGGTGTCCGGGGTGTGAGCCGGGCGCTTTGAGGCGGGTCTTCGAACTCCTCGACTCCCGGCTCAACCGACGCTCCGAGGCGCCGCCGCCACCAGCAGCGCGGCGGCGACCAGCAGGCCGCCCGCGTAGAACGGGCCGAGCCCGCCGGCCGCCGTACCGAGGGAGGCGGCGGCCAGCAGCGGGCCGGCGGTGGCGCCGAGGTTGAGGGCGGCGGTCGCACAGGCGCCGGCCAGGGAGGGGGCCCCGGCCGCCTCGTACAACACCCGGGTGATCAGCGTGCCGCCGACCGCGAAGGACAGCGCACCCAGCAGGAACACCAGCGGCAGCAGCGCGCCCGGTGCCCCGGCCAGAACGGCGAGCGCGGGCCAGCCCGCCAGCAGCAGCGTGCCGCCGACCGCGAGGACCGGACCGGAATGCCGGTCCGCGAGCCGCCCCGCGACGGTGACCCCGGTGAACGAGCCGGCGCCGAACAGGACCAGCGCGACCGGCACCCACAGTTCGCCCAACCCAGCGGGTCCGGTCACCACGGGGGCGAGGAAGGTGAACCCGCCGAAGGTCGCCGCGTTCACCAGCCCGGCGAGCAGCATCGCGCGGAGCAGCCGGGGGCGGCGCAGCTCGGCGAGCTCCGCCCGCAGGGCCGTCGTCGCGGACCGGTCGGCCCGAACGGTGACGGACGGCAGACCCCTGGCGATGCCGACGGCGGCCGGCAGGCAGAGCAGGGCGACCGCCCAGAACGCGGCCCGCCACCCGAACACCGCGCCCAGCACCGCCCCGCCCGGGACACCGGCCACCGTCGCCACCGTCGTCCCCGACAGCAGCACGGCGAGCGCCCGCCCCTTGCGGTCCGCCGGGACCAGCGCGGCGGCGGTGGTCAGCGCCACGGCCAGGAACCCTGCGTTGGCGAGCGCGGCCACCACCCGGGTGGCCAGCAGCACCGGGAAGCTCGCGGTGACCGCCCCGACCGCGTGCGCCGCCGCGAACGCCAGGACGAACCCGAGCAGGCTGCCGCGCCCCGGCCGGCTGCGGACGAGTACGGCCATCAGCGGCGCGCCGACCGCCATCCCGACCGCGAAGGCCGAGGTCAGCCCGCCGGCCGTGCCGACGGTGACGCCGAGGTCGGCGGCGAGGCCGGGCAGCAGCCCGGCGAGCATGAACTCCGAAGTGCCCATGGCGAACACGGCCAGGGCGAGCAGATAGAGCGGAAGGGGCATCGAGAGGCTCCGAAGTGGGGGAACGAGAAGGACGGACGTCTCGTCACCGCACGCTCAACCCCCGGGCGGCGCGGACGTGGCGCTCGCTCGGACCTCGGTGGTTCAGTGCTTCCGGGTTTCAGGGGGCCGACGGCGCGTGACCGAAAGCCCCCACCCTGGATGCCTCAGGGCTCGACATGCCCGGCAGGCTACCCGACCCTCCGCCGTCGAAGCATCCGGTTTTCCAGGTGGACGGGCCCGGTCCGCGGTCGTCCGCCTGCGCCGGGATCGTCACGCCGTCCAAGGTGCCCCGCAAGGGGGTTCGATGAATCGTGTGAGAATCGGCGGGGTCCTGGCCGCGACGGCCCTGTTGCCGCCGGCCGTGGGCGCGGTGGGACGGTTGGAGTCCCGCAGTGGCGGACGGGCCGTGGTGGCCGACGCCCTGAACCGGCCGGTGCTGCTGGTCGGCGCGGCCGGCGTCCTGCTCCTGGCCGCGCGCCTGATCCGCGGCCGTCGGGACACGGTCGGCGGGGTGGTGACGGCGGTCGGGGTCCTCGGGCTGCTGTTCGCGGTGGGCGCATCCGTCCTCGGCTCGTTCCAGGAGCTGGTCCGCTCGGACACGCGCACGAGCTCCCCCGGCCGGACGGACCACGTCCTGACCGTGGTCAACCGCGGCTACTCGGAGCAGGAGAGCAACACCTTCCACATCGCGCTGGAGACCGGCACCGGCCTCTCGGCCCGCCGCTGGCACGTCCTCACCGTCCAACAGGCGTTCCCGGGGCAGGGCGAGTTCGTCTCGGCGCAGTGGTCCGACGCCGGCCACGTCCGCATCACCACCGACGCCGGGTACCGCGTCTTCACCGTCGACCCGGACTCCGGCGAACCGACCCTCACCGAGAGCGCGGGCAAGGTGCGGACCGTCTAGGTTCCCGGCAGGCGGCCACGATGCGCGGCTCGACCACTGCCAGGGGGAACAGGGCACCGGACAACCTGTCGGCCGGGCCGGGCCGAGAGGCCACCTCTAGGATGCCGGGAAACCGAAGAGGGGGTTCGATGACGAACCGTGGGAGAGCCGGCGGCATCGTGGCCGCCACCGCGCTGCTGCTGCCGCCGGCGCTGTGGGCGGTGGGGCGCATGGAGTCGGGCGACGGCGGGCGGGCGGTGCTGGCCGACGTCCTGAACCGGCCGTGGGCGATGCTCGGTCTGGCCGCCGTCCTGCTGCTGGCGGCGGTCGTGGTCCGCGGCCGGTGGGACGTCGTCGGCGGGCTGGCGGCGGCGTTCGCGGTGTTCGGGCTGCTGCTGACGGGTGGCGGCCACGTCCTCCAGACGTTCGGCCCGAAGGTCCACGGGGTGAGCCGCACCGCCTCCCCGGAGCGGGCGGACCACGTTCTGACGGTGGCCCACCACGACGATCCGGAGGGCTACAACGGCCGCTACTTCGTCCGGCTGGAGACCGGCACCGGCCTGTCGACCCGCCGCTGGGACGTGCTCGCCCTCCACACGGGCGGCTTCCGGGGCGAGGGGGAGTTCGTCTCGGCGGAGTGGGCCGGGTCCGGCCGGGTCCGCGTCGACACCGACGCCGGCTACCGCGTCTTCACCGTCGACCCGGGCTCCGGCGAGCCGACCCTCACCGAGAGCGTCGGCGAGCTGAAGTCCCTCGTGCACCGGGTCTGAACTGCGGGATCGTCCGCAGGGATTGTCAGTGGGGTGTGCAAGGGTGACGTCATGCTGGCGATCGCGGTGCAGACGAACGAGACGCGGCACCTGAGGGTGTCGGCGGACGAACTGGCGGGGATGGTCCGGCGCATCGGTGCGCCGTACGACCGCTTCCTCGTCGTGGAGCGGATACCGGACCTGCCGGACGTGTACGTGCAGGTGTGGCACGCCGACGGGGAGGAGTACACGCTGGAGCAC
>NZ_JBHVJT010000061.1:0-8198 GCF_042798815.1 Kitasatospora sp. NPDC057738
GCCTGCTGCAGAGCGGTGCCGAACGCCAGGCCGCCGAGGAGCACCGCGAACGCAGCCGGAGCGACCTCCTCGCCCAGCTCGTCCAGCAGCGCACCGCGCTGGAGGACGCCCACGACCACGTCGCCCGCTGCACCCGTGCGGAAGGCCTCGCGGCCGACCTGACCGCCCGCACCACCACCGCCGTCACCGAGGCCGAGACCGGGGCCGTCCGCGCCCGCGCCGACCAGGAGGCCGCCCGGGCCGCGGAGTCGGCGGCCCGCGCGGACGTCGAGCAGGCCCGGTACGGGGCCCGGTCCGCCCGGCGCGACCTGGAGGCCGCCGGCGCCGAACTCGACGCCGCCCACCGGGCCCTGCGCGCGGCCGCCGCCGATCTCCCCTCGCTGCCCCTCGACTGGCCGCAACTCGGCGACCACGCGCAGGAACTCGGCGCCCCGTGGGCCGACGAGGCCTGGAGCACCGCCCGCAGCGACCTCTTCCTGCGCGCCCTCGACCTGCACCGCGCCCTGGTCGCCAACACGGCCAAGCGGATCCGCGGCAACCTCCAGGTCCTGGTGGAACTCATGGCGGGCGGCGGCGGACCCGTCCCCGACGAGCAGGTCCTGCAGGCCTGGCAGACCCTCTTCCTCCTCGTCCCGGTCGTCTCCACCACCTTCTCCTCGATCGGCAGCATGTTCGCCCGCCTCGGCCGCGGCTCCATCGGCTGGATCCTCGTCGACGAGGCCGGCCAGGCCACCCCGCAGGCCGCCGTCGGCGCCCTGTGGCGCGCCCGCCGCGCCGTCCTCGTCGGCGACCCGCTCCAGCTGGAACCCGTCGTCACCATGCCGACCGCCCTGCAGCGCAGGCTCCTGCTGGCCTACGGCGTCGACGAGGAATGGCTGCCCTCCGCGACCTCCGCGCAGGCCGTCGCCGACCGGGTCAACCGCTACGGCACCTACCTGCCCGCCCCCACCGGCGCGGAGGACGAAACGGTCTGGGTGGGCTCACCGCTGCGCGTCCACCGCCGCTGCGAGGAGCCCATGTTCACCGTCAGCAACGAGGTCGCGTACGGCGGCCTCATGGTCCACGGCACCCACCCCCAGCCCTTCCCCGACCCCGACCACGACGGCCTCCTCCCCAGCCGCTGGCTCGACACCCCGGACCCCGACCGCCCGGCCGACGCCCCCTGGGGCGACCGCGACCGCCGCGCCCTCGCCTTCCTCCTGGGGCGGCTCGACCGGCACGGCGTCACCGTCGAACGCCTGCGGATCATCGCGCCCTTCCGCGCCCTCGTCGCCGAAGCCCGCGAGACCTGCCGCGGGCTCCCCGGTTGGACCGCCGAACTCCTGGACGAGCGCTGCGCCACCGTCCACAAGGCCCAGGGCAAGGAGGCCGACGTCGTCATCCTGCTGCTCGGCGCGGGCCGCCCCGGCGCCCGCGCCTGGGCGGCCGGCTCCCCGCACCTCCTGAACGTCGCGGCCAGCCGCGCCAAGCGCCGCCTGTACGTGGTCGGCGACCGCGCGCTGTGGGCCCCGCTGCTCCACTTCGACGTCCTGGCCGGCGAACTCCCCGCCTACGACCACGTCCGCGACCGCGACACCTGGCCCCTGGACGACCCCGCCGACAGCGGAGTCGACGGCTGAGCCCGCGGGCACCGGGCGTTCCGAGGACGTTGCACGATCGAGAGCTCCAGTACTGTGAGCGACGGTCCGATGATGGGAGCGTGGAGAGTGCTTACCGCCAAGACGGTCGTCGCGGAGTGCGACCGGATTCAGTGGAGGCTGGATCCGCTCGTGGGTGTCGGCCCGCTGCGGTTCGGCATGATGTACGAGGACGTGGTGGAGGCACTCGATGGCTTTCTTGAGCCTTCCGCGGAGAGCACACGCCACTACGGCCACGTGCTGAGCGACGACTTCTACCTCCCGCACTCCTCGAACAATTCGGCCCTCACGGTCTACTACGACGCCGAACGCCTGGTCTGCGTGGTCGTCAACGCGTTGCGCGGTCCGCAGGTCACGCTGGACGAGATGTCGTTGGTCGGCCGCTTGCCGTCCGAGCTCGAAGCAGACTTCGTCAAGTACACGGCCACCCATGGGTACGACCTGCGATGCGGCCAGTACGGGGATCCCGGTTCGGAGCAGTTGGGAGTCGTCCTTCGCGCCCAGCGCGCCGGGGATGTCGTACTGAGCCGGCCGGTGCTCGTCGCCCCCTCCTGGGCGGAGCGCTGCGGTGACGTCTCGGAGGGCCGCATCCCCGAGGCGGAATGGCGCGATCGGCACTGGTAGCCAAGCGAGATCAGACGGCCTGGCAGGCGACACTCCTGCCAGGCCGTCTGATTCGCATGACCCCCGGTCGAGATCACATGTCTGAGGACACGGTTGGTGGAGCGGTGGCGCTGTGGCCGAGGAGCGGGCGGCTGAGCCTGCGGCGACCGGGTGTCCCGAGGGTGTTGCGCGAGAAGTCGGCCGGTTCGACTTCTCACGTTTCGTCACTGGTGCTCAGGTGCGGCCGGGACCGTGGCAGCTGAGCGCCGGGACCCGCCGGACGGTCTCCGGCTGTCAGAACACCGGGGGGTGGCCCAGCCGGGTCATCCGCCACACCGTGGCCCAGCGCATCGGGAGTCGGGGCGGGGACGGGGTGCGCACGCCCTCCAGGAAGCCGGACCACCAGGCGCGCAGCCCGGCCGCGGGTGGTCGGCGGGTGAGGGTGTGCAGTGACCAGGAGGCCGGGTAGGGCGGCAGCAGGGCGGCGGGCAGCCGTCGTTCGGCCGGCCGCACCCGGTTGCGGGCGGTCGGCCGGTTGTGGGCGGCGGGCCTGGCCGGGTCGGTGCGCGGGTGCTGGAGCAGCAGGTCGGCCCGGTAGCGGATCGACCAGCCCGCGTCGAGGACGCGCCAGGCGAAGTCCGTCTCCTCGTGGGCGTAGAAGAACCGCGCCGGGAAGCCGCCGACCCGGTCGATGGCGCTCATCCGGATCGCGTGGCCGCCGCCCAGGAAGGTGGGGACCTCGCCGGACCGCAGCACGCCGGAGCGGCCCGGGCGGAGGGCGTGGCGGCGCCGGGTGTGCCCCGTCGCGTCCGCGACCCGGAAGCCGACCACGCCGAGGCGCTGTTCCCGCTCGAAGGCCTCCCGGACCAGCCGGAAGGTGTCGGTGCGCGGCAGCAGGCCGTCGTCGTCCAGGTTCACCACCACGTCCACGCCGCCGAGTTCGCGCAGTCGCCGGACGCCGAGGCTGCGGCCGCCGGGGATGCCGAGGTTCTTCGGCGGTTCCACCGCGTCCGCCCAGGGCGGGAGCGGTGGCAGCCTGGCGCCCTGCCCGATCACCACGACCCGGGCGGCCTCGCCCTCCTGGGCGGCCACCGAGTCGAGGAGCGCGCCCAGTTCCCTGGGCCGGTCGCCCATCGTCAGCACCACCACGCCCAGGCCGAGGCCCATGTGCACCCGCTTCCGTCGAGGATTCCCGCAGACCCGGTGCAACGACCGGCCCGTCTCGGAGGTCACGTCTGTACGGATGTACGGAGACGAACGCCGGGAAGAAACCGTTCGTTCGGTTTCCAGGGGGAGGAGGCGGGGTGCCGGACGTCGAACCCTCGGGGCGGTCGGGGTCTCTGGCCGCCAACGGGACGGTGGGGTCTGACGGGTCGTGGAGAGAGGGAGTGGTTGGCGGGATTCATCGACATCGTCTTGTCGGTCGTGGGTGAGGCGAAGCTAAGATACGGGGTGTTTGGTTTTGTTTTCCGGGAGCTCAGGGCGGGGTGGTTTCGGTGGTACGGCAGGAACGGGCGCTCCGGACACGTCGGCTGATCCTGGAGGCGGCTGCCTCGGTCTTCGACGAGTTCGGGTACGAGGGTGCGACCATCGGCGAGGTGGTCTCCCGGGCCGGTGTGACGCGCGGTGCGGTGTATTTCCATTTCGCCTCGAAGCGGGATCTGGCGCAGGGCGTGGTGGAGGAGCAGTTCGTCCAGGACGGAGTTCCGGAACGGAGCTGCAAGCTTCAGGAGTTCGTGGACACCGGGATGGTGGTGGCGTACCTGATGCCGCGTGACCCGCTGCTCAGCGCGGGTGCCCGGCTGTCGCTCGGGCAGGACCTCTTCGACGACCTCGGCGGCGGCGCCATCCCCGGCTGGATCAACCGCTTCGAGGCGCTGCTGGTCGCGGCCGGCGAGCGCGGCGAGCTGCTCCCGCACGTCGTTCCGGCGGACACCGCCTGGCTGCTCGTGGCCGCGTGGACCGGGGTGCAGATCCAGTCCCAGAAGCTCTGCGGCCGGGCGGACCTGGAGCTGCGGGTGTCCGCGCTGTACCAGCACCTGATGCCGAGCATCGCCGTTCCGGGCGTGCTCGGTTCGCTGCGGATGGGGCCGAACCGCGGGGCCCAGGTGGTGGCGGAGGCCGCGGCGGCCCGTGCGGCCGCGGAGGGCGGAGGCCCGGACGGTGTGCCGGACGGCGGTGCGGCGGGTTCGGCGCGGGTCGAGGCGCAGACGGAGGTCGGCGTGGGCTGACGGCTGTTCACCGGAGCTCCTGCCTGCGGGGATCCGGGCGGGGCAAGGCGAAACCGGCGGCGACGGGACCATGGGGGTCCGGCGCCGCCTTTGGTTTGCCCGGGCCCGGACTTGGGCCCGCGGGCGAGCCTGGAGCCGGGCCCGCAGTCGGACGGCCCGGGTCGCGCAGCGTCGCGGAAGCCGTGCCAGCGGTGACGGGGCGGAGCGGCGCCAGCAAAACAAACAGCACGTTCGGTTTTGTATTGACAAACCGCGCGTCCTGTTTTTGACTTGGTGACAGCTGACCCAGGGTGTCGACCCGGGTGCCGGCCGTGGCGAAGGGGGCTGCGGCGTTCCGTGTGATTGGGGTGGTCATCGTGGAAATTCGGGTGCTCGGGACGCTGGACGTCCGGGTGTGCGGGGTGTCGGTGGTGCCGTCGGCGCCGAAGCCGCGGCAAGTGTTGGGCCTGCTGGCGCTGCGGGCGGACCAGGTGGTGCCGGCCGGGGTGCTGGCCGACGAGCTGTGGTCCGGCCGTCCGCCGCGCAGTGCGCGCACCACCGTGCAGACGTACGTGCTCCAACTGCGCGACCTCATCGACCGGGCGCTCGCCGCGGCCGGTGCGGCGAGGGGGGTGGCCTGCGCCAAGGACGTCCTGGTGACCTCGCCGGGCGGCTACATGCTGAACAGCGGCGCAGGGCTGACGGACCTGCGGGAGTTCGAGCGGCTGGCCGGAACGGGCTACCGGGCGATGGACGGCGAGGACTACCCGGCGGCGGCCCGGCTGCTCGGCGAGGCCCTCGGGCTGTGGCGCGGATCGGCCTTCGCCGATGTCCCCGTCGGCGGCCAACTCGCCGTCGAGGCCCGGCGGTTGGAGGAGACCAGGCTCTGCGCGCTGGACCAGCGGATCGAGGCCGACCTGCGGCTCGGCCGGCACCGGGTGCTGCTGGCCGAACTCACCGTGCTCGTGGACCGCTACCGCACCCACGAGAGCCTGCACGGCCAGTACATGATCGCGCTGCACCGCTCCGGCCGCCGGGGCGAGGCGCTGGAGGCGTACCAGCGCCTGCGGAACACCCTGGTAAGGGAGTTGGGCATGGAGCCCTCGGTCGGACTGCGGCGGCTCCAGCGCTCCATCCTGCTCGCCGGCCCCGAACGCGCGGCGGATCGTGCGGCGGAGCGCGAGCCCGCCGGTGCGGGCGTGGCCGCCGGACCGGGGGCGGCGGCCCGGTTCAGCCGGGTCGGGTGAACCCGACGGCCGTCCGCAGCCGGTGCCGCATCGGTGGAACCGGCCGCGGACGGCCGTCGGAGGCCGCGGCGCCCGTCCTGGGGCGGTCGCGGTCCGGTCGGAACCTGCTTGTCGTTGTGAGGGGTTGTGGGACGGGTGGTCCAGGAGAGGTCGGAACGGACGCGCGGGCGGCTGGTGGAGGCGGGGGCGGTGCTGTTCGACCGCCGCGGCTACGCCGGTGCCACCCTCGGCGAGATCGCCGCGGCCGCCGGGGTGACGAAGGGGGCGCTGTACTTCCACTTCGCCTCCAAGGAGGAGCTGGCCAGAGCAGTGTCCGGACAGGCCGAGCGCTCGCTGCGGTCGGCGTGCGCGGAGCTGCGTGCGGCTTCCTCCCCGCTCCAGGGATTGATCGACGCGGGGTACTGGCTGGTCGACGCCCTCGGGGTGGACCCGGTGATCCGGGCGGCCTTCCGCCTCGGCCGCGAGGACGCCGGCTGGCAGAGCGCGCCCACCACGGCAGGGCTCACCACGGCCGCGCCCGCCACGGCTGCGCTCACGACGGCCGGGCCCACCACGGTGGGTCCCACGACGGCCGGGCCCGCCCCGGCCGATTCCAGGCAGCCGGCCTTCGCCGACATCCGCGGCTTCCACAGCGTCTGGGCCGGGGTGGTGCGCGACCTGCTGGCCGGTGCCCGCCGCGCGGGCGAGCTGCGCGACCGCTCGGGCGGCCTCGGCCCGGAGACCCTGGTGGTGACCGCCGCCTGCGGTCTGGAGGTGGTGTTCGCGGACGGTTGCCCCGCCGAGGAGCGTGCCCGCAGGGTCGGCGCCCTCTGGGACTGGCTGCTGCCCTGTCTGGTGCGTCCGGGCACGGCCGGCGGCTACCGCACCAGGCCGTCGGCCCCGCGGCCCGCCTGAGATCGGCCCGCCTGAGACCGGCCCGCCTGAGACCGGGCCGTCCGAGGGGACGTTCCGAGCCGTCTCGCCCGATCGGACTGTCGGTCAGGGCCGGAAGGGCCGGAAGGGCTGGTGGGTCGGGGCGTCCGGGTGGGGCCGCATCAGGAGCAGGTCCTCGCCCCAGGCGTCCAGCACCGCCGCGTGGCCGGCGGCCCGGGCCGCCGCCTCGACCCGGGCGAAGAGCCGCTGCTGCGGCGCCACTTCGCCGGTTGCGGTGATCCGGGCGACGGTGTCCAGCAGTGCGGCGCTGTCCCAGCCGGGCAGCGGGAAGCGGTCCAGCTCCCAGGCCAGGTACTTGTTGTAGGGGCGCGGTCGGCGGTCCAGGGCGAAGAGCAGGTCGAGCAGGAACCCGACACCGGCGGCCGCGTCGAGGTGGCCGGCGAGCGGGTTGCCGTCGCGGTGGTTCTTGACCGAGCGGTAGAGCGAGTTGGCGTAGGCGTCCAGCAGGGCGGCGCCGGACCGGAAGGCCTCCTCGGCGCCGAGCCGCCCCATCGCGGCGACGATCCGCACGATCTCCCCGTCGCGGCGGTCGACCAGCACCCGGGAACGGGCGATGGCGTACCGCTCCCAGTCGGCGGGCCGGCGGAACCGTTCGAGGGTGGTGACGACCAGGTCGAGCCGCGCGGAGCGGTAGCCGTCGAGCGCGGCCAGCTCGCTCGCCGCGTCGTCGGCGAGGATGACGTAGAGGTCGTGGTCGGAGTGACGGGTGGTCATGCCGTCGTGGGCCCGGGAGCCCTTGAGGACGAGCCCGACGACGGCCGGGTCGGCCGTCGCATCGGCGACGAACGCCGCGAAGTCCGGCGTCACGCCAGGTCCTTGCGCATCAGCGTGCACATCGTCCCGTACCGCTGGAGCGAGCCGTCCTCGGCCTCCACGTCCCAGGAGTCGAGCTTTCGGCCGTGGGCCCGGTAGCCCAGGCGTTCGTAGAGGGCGCGGGCGCGCGGGTTGCTCTCCTCGACGCCGAGTTCGGCGCGGGTCAGGCCCCGGGCGCCGATCCGCTGCTCGGCGGAGCGGATCAGCAGTGTGCCGATCCCGCAGGACCGCAGGGCCGGGTGGACGCCGAGCTGCCAGAGCGTGCCGGCACCGGGCTCGACGGTGTAGTCGATGCCGCCGACCGCCACCGGGAGCCCGACCGGTGTGCACACCGCCAGGTAGTCGATCTCGCCCGCCTCGGCGCGGCGGATCTGGTGGACGAGCTCGCGCACGTGCTTGGGGGAGCCGGCCCAGCCGCAGGACGGCAGGTCCGCGTCGGTGAGGCCGCGCACCGACAGGTGCAGCCTGATCCCGGTCATCGCCGCGTCCCTTCGACTCCCTCAGTGGCCGTCTCCCATTTCAGCAAGCCGGTCCCCGTGCCGTCCAAGGGGTTTCGGAGCGGCCGCGGCGCCGGCCGGACGGGGGCCCGGGGACCGGGCGGCCGGGCAGTGGCCCGCCCGGACAGCGGGCCGGACCCGGGGACCAAAAGAACCAAGGGAGGACCAACCCCAGTAGTGCGGGGGAGCGCAAGAGTTCGTCACAACGACTCGGGGTGGGGGGGCGTGCGGGGGCAGGACCAGAGGAAAAAACAGCCA